>JAFDAR010000198.1 GCA_019313735.1 Deltaproteobacteria bacterium
GCACGAATGATAGATCAGGGCAGAATGAAACATTATTTAAAGAAGGTGGAAAGCGGGAAGGGAGCCATGAAGACCATGAGGGGGAACAAAATTTCTTGAATCATAATCCCTTATTGTTTGAGGAAGAAAACCAGGGTGTCCGGCCTGACGGGCGGGTCAGTTTGTTTGCGTGATTCAGGTAGAAGGTGGAAGGTAGAAGGGCAGAAGGTAAGAAGAGCAGAAGGTGAGAAGGTGGTTTTTCCTTCAGCCTTAAACCTTAAACCTATCCACCTAATGAAAGGGGTATAAAATGTCAGGTATAGAAGGTATAATCGGCAGCAGCAGCGGAAGCCTGCAAACGTTGGATTCGAACACGATAGGGAAGGATGATTTTTTTAAAATGATGATAGCCCAGCTTCAACATCAGGATCCTCTCAATCCTCTTGATGGAACGGATTTTACAGCGCAGCTTGCCCAGTTTTCCAGCCTTGAACAGTTGAGCAATGTGAATGATCAACTGGAAATGCTGGGTCTTTATCAGGCCTCGTTAAATAATTCCCAATCGATAAGCCTTATCGGCAAGGATGTGACTGCAAGAGGTGATGTCATCAAAGTAGATGGCGCCACCTCTGCCGACCTTGCTTATAATCTGTCAAAAGGCGCTGAAAAAGTTACTATCAGTATTTATGATGAGGGAGGTAATCTTGTGGATACCCTTGAGTTCGGGAGTCAACAGGAGGGGGACAATTCGGTTACGTGGGATTGCAGTGGTGTCGCATCCGGCAATTATATCTTTGAGGTGTCAGCAAGCGATGCGAATGGAGACGTGGTTTCAACTTATACAATGATAACAGGGAAAATAACTGAGGTTTCTTTTGAGGAAGGGTCTCCCATTTTCTCGGTTGACGGGCAGGATATCTCACTGGGGGATGTAATCTCTGTGAAGGAAGCGGTATAGAAGGTAGAAGGTGGAAGGTAGTTTTTCCTTCAGCCTTAAACCTTAAACCTATCCACCTAATAAAAGGAGGCAATAAAATGGGAAGTTCATTATTTGCAGGTATTTCGGGTCTGGCATCCGCCGGCAAGCAGTTGGACGTTATCGGTAATAATATAGCCAATGTCAATACAATCGGATTCAGGTCCGGGAGAATATATTTCGGTGATATTTTAAGTCAAAGCGTTACTGGCGGAGCGGCGGCCGGTATGCAGGTCGGTCGTGGTGTGGATGTAGCTGCCATAACCACGCAATTTTCTTCCGGGTCATTTGAAACAACGGCAAATGCTACGGATCTTGCTATTGACGGTGACGGGTTTTTCATAGTCAAAGATGCTGATGAAGGAAGCTATTACACCAGGGCCGGCGCATTTCATCTCGATAATGAAGGTTACCTTGTTGACGTCAATTCTCTTAAAGTGCAGGGTTATAACATTACCGGAGTCGATCCTGATACGATATCGAACATTTCTCTTTCCGGCGTACAGTCTGAACCATCCGCCACAACTGAAATTTCTATCGGCTCAAATCTTGATGCTGCGACGGTTGCGGGAGGAACCTTTAACGCATCCCAGACGGTTTACGATTCTCTTGGCGCTATCCACTCACTCAAAGTGACTTTTCAAAAGACGGAAGGAAACGGATACTGGGGTTTCCAGAGTTATCTGGACAACGTTGCCGTTGCACCTGGAGATCAGTCCTATTCGGGTCTTAAATTTGATACAAACGGTGTTCTTGAGTATGTGTACAGCGCCAGTAATGCTACTACCAAAGGCGTCGTCACCGGTGATGGTACTGTTTCGAGTACAACTATCAACCGGGAGGGACAGTTATATAAGGATGGAGCGGTTACCCTGACAAGCGTTTCGGGTGGGGATAGCTGGTCGATAAGTGGAGCGTATGCAAATGCGACAGTTACAAGGGTAAGTGCTACCGAACTGACAATAGACCTTGACGGCGCGGGTGGCGCGGATATCACCCTTACACTTGATGGGGGTACCTGGCCGACAGGTGACACCATTATATGTACCATTGATCAGGAAGAGGTAACGCCTAGAGACGTTAATCTGACGATGCCCACTATTACCGGCGCAACTATCGGAGACTCCGGTGTGGTGTCATGGGATCTGGCCGGTACAACAGCGGAGAAGGTAACCGGATATGCAAGCACATCCGTGATAAGGACATTGTTTCATGACGGATATTCATCCGGTTCATTGAAAAGCATTTCAGTGACATCAGACGGCGTAATCAGCGGTTTCTTTACCAACGGTCAGACATCTGATATATCCCAGATCGTTCTGGCAGACTTTGCCAATACAACGGGCCTGAAACGGATGGGAAAGAATCTTTTCGGCACAACCGTAGAGTCCGGGGATGCTGTTCCGAATCGTCCCGGGTCTGCAGGTATGGGAGAGATCAGCCCGAATTCGCTTGAGATGTCAAATACCGATATAGCCACGGAATTCATCAACATGATTACAGCGCAAAGGGCCTATCAGGCCAGCGCAAAGATTGTCACAGTAACCGACCAGATGATGGCCGAGCTGATGAACATCAAGAGATAAGTGTCAAATTTCTGACGACCCGTCAAATATCGGTTTACGGTTATCAGTTTACGGTTATCGGTTGTTAACTGTCAACTGTAAACTGTAAACCGTTAACCCTGCCAGAATGGATATATCAACTATTTTAGGAATTATAGTCGGGTTTGGCCTTGTGGGCAGCGCCATAGCTATGGGCGGCGGAGCGTCATGGTTTATAAATATCCCATCTGCAATGATTGTTCTGGGCGGGACTTTTGGCGCCGTACTTATCAACTATCCCGTATCGGATCTGCTTGGGGTATCAAAGGTGGCAAAAAATGTCTTTTTCCGGAAGACTCTGAAAACGGAAAAAATGATAGAAATGCTGCTGGATATGTCAAAGATTGCCAGGCGTGACGGGATACTTGCTCTGGAGGACAAAATGGAAGGAGCGGAAATATTTACAACCATGGGGAATTTTGCGCCGGCTATGGGTATGGTGGGAACCCTGATAGGATTGATAAAGATGCTGGTTCAAATGGACGATCCGTCCTCCATAGGGCCGGCCATGGCTGTTGCCCTTGTAACCACCTTTTATGGCGTAGTCCTGGCAAATCTGGTTTTCCTGCCGGCCGCTGGTAAACTGAAGACGCGAAGCAACAGCGAACTTATGCAGAAACAATTGATGATAAGCGGTATCCTCTCTATCCAGTCAGGAGAGAATCCAAGGGTTCTGGAAGATAAGCTCCATTCGTTTATACCGCCCAAACAGAGAAAAACCGTATTTTAGAAATAAAAGGGTTTTTAGCCCCTGTCCCCTGTGAGTTATAGATATGGAAGAGGAATCAAGAAAAAAGAAAAAAGAAGAGATGCCGGCTGCCGGCTGGGAGATAATATATTGTTCTCTTGTTCTGATTTTAGTGGCTTTTTTTGTCATGCTTGTGTCGTATTCATCCATCGAAAAGGAAAGAATAAAGCAATTTCGACAAGAAAGGGAGTTGATCTCGGAAAACGGTAAGCCAGGCAGTGATATACTGAATTTCTCGCCGGATATTTCGGAAGCTCAGGGCGAATTTGTGATGCAGACCATGAAAGCCTTAAAGATATATTTGACACAGGCAGGTCTGGATAAATCGGTCAGCATGGAAAAGGTCGAAAAAGGATTTAAAGTTACTTTTGGAAGCAATGTATTGTTTCCATCAGGAAAGGCTGAAATCAATAAAGATGCCAGTTCCTGTCTTGATGAGATGATAAAGATAGCGCTGAATTCCTTGAGGAGGGAGAACTTCCCGCGGATAGGCTGGCCGCAGTCGGGTTCAGCCAATATCATCCGGTAGCGTCAAATGACGTTTCTGAAGGCAGACAGAAAAACCGGAGGGTTGAATTTTATTTTGAACTATAGAGTTGATCCTGGGGCGCAGGATGAATAATAAGCATAAAGATTCAGAAGATAAAGAAGGAAAATGGCTCACAACCTTCAATGACATGGTGACACTACTGCTTACATTCCTGGTTTTAGTTCTTTCTCTTTCAGCAACCGATGAATCTAAACTGAAAGCGGTCTCTTATGCGATGAGAGCTGTATTTGATACACCGATACTAAAAAAAGAGAAGATAAATGTCTTTACGCCCTTTGTTCTTCCTATGATAAATAAAACCATGATGTTTGAGGATAAAAAGAGAGAATTGGCCGAGCATATAAAAAAAGCAGTCGAAATGACCACCGGAGAGACCGGAGATGGCGCTTTTGTCGGCCCTGAAGGCATCATCAGGCTAAAACCAATAAAAGAGGGGGTTTGTGTTACCCTGGGGGAAAATCTGTTATTCAAGACAGGTATGGCCGAAATTGAAGAAAAAAATCGGCCTGCCCTTAGTTACTCAGTTCTGTTTTTCAAAAAACCGACAGCCGGATAAGAATAGAAGGACATACAGATGATATTCCTATAAGCAGCAGAATATTTTCATCCAACTGGGAGCTTTCAACGGCGCGGGCTGTAAATGTTGTCAAATATTTCATTTCCGAAGGCGGTATTCTCCCGGAAAGACTCTCTGCAGCAGGCTATGCAGACTCAAAACCCCTTTTTCCGAATGTGAGCGATCATAACAGGGAACTCAACAGGAGGGTGGAGGTCATCCTAACATTAAAAAAATGAACATCGAACATCAAACATCGAATTTTGAATGAGAAAAGATGAAGAAACAGAGGATAGAAGGTGAGAAGGTGAGAAGAGCAGAGGTTTCTCTTACCCTCTAACCTTCTTACCTTCTAATCCTGGGAATGCATAACGGTTTACGGGTTTTGACGTGGTCTGAGTCCGTGTAATCTGCGAACGGTTACAAAAAATTGAGGAGGGCGCAATGATTGAAGAAGAGAATGAAGAGGAACTTGAAGAAAAAAAGCCCCAAAAAAGTGGGAGTTCAATCGTTAAATGGATTGTAGTGACTGTTGCGGTAGTAATTCTCGGAGCCGGGGGGT
>JAFDAR010000199.1 GCA_019313735.1 Deltaproteobacteria bacterium
GAGATACCACTTTGAAAGCTCGTCAAAGGTTGGGTTCTTGACTTTCCTGACAACTCTCCCCTCTGCCTTTCGGGATAGCACTTCTCGTAACCGGTGTTTGGCAGCGGCCTTGTTTGTGCCGATCCGTTCTCTTCTTTTTTTCCCATCCAGGTAATACTCAATCCAGTACACCTTTCCGGATGCTTTTTCGAACTTGAAACCGCAGGTGCAGAGTGGCCGAGATATCCCGTATCTTTTTTTACAGATCGGGCATTCTTGAAGTAGGGCCATGGGTTATATCGCTCCATATCGTTCGATATACTCCGACTGCAAGGCTATATGTATATCCTGTCTTTCGACAAGTTCCTTCATCACTTTGACGAAGTCCTCAAGCTCTTTTCTGTGTAGATAAATAGTTACATTTGATCTCGTTTCTTTCACGCTATCAATATATCTGGTAATATTATACTCATCCTCATCCGGGTTTTTCCCGATTTCCCACTGTTCAATCACTGCGTAATTTTCCTCTGGCCTTTTTAGCATCTCAAGATGATCCAACATGGTAACAAGGTGCAACAAATCAAATAATTCAGCAATATCACAATTTATTTCATGTTTAATCTTTCTGTCGGCATCAAGAAATTTAAAATAGATTTTAATTTTTCCCGAGAATGAGGAAATGTTGACCGTGACAGGTCCAAATGTGGAAAATCCCGGTATCTGAAAATCTTTTAGGGAGTATTTTTTCCTTTCCACGTCCATCAAAGAGGCGGGGTTAAGAGAGATGCCTATATCCTCTATATCTGCAATAGGGTGGTTTATGGCCCGTTTTGCCGTCCAAAATACCCAGGGTGCCAATAACCTCTCAATACTGCATATGACATGCGGGGGCATTTCAAATTCCCCATCCCTGATAATACCAACAAGGCATCTTGCGACGTAATCAGCAGATCGAGAATCAATTTTATGTTTTTCTTTCACGTAATCAAGAAAAAGATCAATCCTTCTCTCAAGATCATTCATCTCAAGTTCTTTCCCTGGAAAAGTGTTAAGAAAATAAGGCATTAACTCATCTCTATTTTTGATTTCCAGTTTCAACAATATTTGGAAAGCTTTTGTTAAATTGATAACAAATTCAGGGGTAACATCAACAACTCCAGGGGTAACAGCGTATGCTTGCTGCGTCAGCTCTGCAAGGTAACACACATCTGTTCGTTCTCTGATTCCCCTTCCCTTAAGGCATCGTAGACGCTCTTTTCTGTATTCATTCACGTCCTGGCTGAATTTCAATACGTTTTCCTGATGGTACAGGAAGTATCTCAGGGATTTTTCTGCAATATCGCTGAAACTGGTACCCATTTTTTCAGCCATCTGTCTGATTTCCGAATTAATTTTCTGGTCAATCGTTACGCTAAACGGTTTTGCTTTATATTTTTTCATCCTGCCGCCTCCCGGAATTGATCGAATAATCATAGCATAGGTTGTTTTTTTATGTCAATGGAGATAAAACTTGACATTTATGCTTAACTATGTTATCTTGTGTTATCATGTAACATGAGGAGGTACTAAAATGGAGATAGAAATGATGACGGTGCCGGAGGTAGCCGATACTATCCGTATCGCGCCTGTAACGGTGCGGAAATGGATCCGGGAAAGGCGACTGGCGCACCAAAAATTTGGCGGGCGGGTTTTAATTCGGCGGGACGATGTAGTTGACTTCATTGAAAAAAATTATCATGCGGCAACAGGGGGTGGGGGAAAATGAATAAGAAAAGGAAAGAACGCGCCCCGGTATCAGCCAGCCAGCAGATCGACCGGGGCGCAGAAAACAGCGGAAATGACATCTCCACCGCAGGACCAATATATACCGGTTTGCAGAAAAAAGTCAACAGCCGAAAGCTAAAGCGGTCCGTTGTAAAGGAGGAGCTAATTGCGATTACAGGAAATTGCTGTGCGGCCATAATCCTGGCCCAGATGATGTATTGGGCCGAGCGGGTGGCCGATCACGACCGATTCATTTCTGAAGAAAACCAACGACGTCAAATTTCAGACACGTTCGATCAGGAAATACCTAAACGACATGGCTGGATCTACAAATCCGCAAAGGATCTATGCTGGGAGACAATGTTGGGTCTTTCGGAAAATTCCGTTAGGAAATATCTCAAGCAACTAATATCACAGGGATTTCTGGAGTCCCGGCGAAATCCTAAGTATCACTGGGACCGCACAAAGCAATACCGCGTCAATCTCCAAAACATACATTTTACCCTCCAGAAATATGGATATCCTCTGGATGGATACCAAATAATCGAATTTGCGGATCGAAACGCAAATTCTGCGGATCGAAACGCAAATTCTGCGGATCGAACTGACAAAAACTGCGGAGCGTTACCAGAGACTACTCCAGAGAATACTACACACACACAGACAGGGTGTGTAGTGTCGTCTGATAACTGTTCCCCCCCCCAAACCGCCACAGCCGCGAATGAACTGGCCAGAGATGTCATGGAATATCAAATACTTAAAGGTAGGCAGGTGGCTAATCCGGGTTTGTATCTCGCGACCCTTGAAAAGCTCGCGAAGGAAGGAAAGCTCATAATTCCCGAGGGTTACGTTTCGCCGGCAGAGAAGGAAAAGACGGAGAAGCGGCGGAGCGAGGCTGAC
>JAFDAR010000200.1 GCA_019313735.1 Deltaproteobacteria bacterium
CCTGCGTCAGAATCTGCCGCAGGGCTTCGTCGATGGCGGCATCGGGCATCTCCGGGTTGATGCGCCGGAGGGCGTCCCGAAGGCGCCCGGTCAGCACGACGTCTCCGTAATTTGCTGCCGCCTCCCGTTCGGGGTGTGGGCCATCAAAGGCGATGTCCGGGCCGAAGGCGGTGTACCATCCCAGATTCCGGAGTTCATCCAGAGCCAGATCTTCGATCTCGTTTTCAGAGAGTTGGGTCATTCCTCGTGCCGCCTCCGCCCTCTTCTCGCTGGTGGCCATCACCTGCATCCGCGAGTGGCCGTCTTGCCCGGTCCCTCACCGCCGTCTCCCGCCATACCGGCGGGCAGGTTGTTCATGAACGGATACACGTTCTCTTCCGCCTTATCATTACCATTCAGCAGATTGTGAATTATGAACATAAAAAGAGTGGTCCTCATCTCCCCTCTCTTGCTGATCATGAGGTGATGATAATTTCGCCGTGGTGGCTCCGGCCGCCTCCATCAACTCAGGTTACCGGGCGGGAACTTCCGTAAAGATCCTGAGGCGCCAGGCTACGCCCGCCGCGGGCACCATCCGGGATCTGAGGGACAGCCGGAGGTCAGGGGGAGGGGGACGGTGTCCTGTTGTCCTGTCAATTACCACTAAGTGGTCTTCCCTACTCTGCGGGGAGCCCTGTCCGCAGGGTGCTGGGGCACATACATCCAAAAATTAATGGGATTTTGTGGGTATGGTGTCCAGAGTCCCCGATTACTTTTTAGACTTACGCCCATTTTCAGATTCTTACATGCATCATCAAAGTGTTTGAGCACCATGAATCGTTCCAGATCCCGTTTCGATGGACTCGCTGGTTCCTGTTCTTCAGATATCTTCATCTGTAGCGCATCGCTTTTATGCCATGCAGAATACCCCTCATATTTCTCCCTTGAGAATACCGCCAATCCGGCAAATAAATCGGCTACCTGAAGTAGAGGGCTTTTGCTCGAAGTAGTTTCAATAATCTCTTCTATCCCGAACTCCGAGCGGAGTCTGACAGAAAATTTGTTCCAGTTAGACAGTGTCGCCTGCTTCTCTCGCCTTAAACTGGCAGCAGTAAGAAAATCTTTTACCTCCTGCCATTTCATCGCTGTATGTTCGTCAGGGTAGAGCCGCCAAACAGCATCATCTGGCCACCGCTCGCGTAAGACGTTCAGGAAAAGGTGGTAGTACATCCGCTGGAGGTTTGCAGTATCGTCCCGACCCCGAATATTATGCCTTCTGTCCTGAATATCCCAGATCAGTACATCAACACGGAGTATCCCTTTACTCGCTTTCTGGATAATAAAATCACAAATCTTTTCCGCGGCCAATCGGGAACGGGCACCTTGAAGTTCACTCCACTTGAATTCCTTTAATCCCGAATCAAAGAGCAGATCTGTCAATTCCGTATTGATCGTGTCAAGGTATTCTAATGGCAGGGTCACCAAAGCGAGACTCCGGAATCTCCCTATGTTCCAGTGGGACTCATCGCTGAAACCAATATGCGTGATATTCCGGCTCATTCAGAATTCATCAATATCTTCTCCACATCCGGCACCCGCAGCTCGCCGGAGATGAGTTTGGGGAGGAGGGTGTCGCGGAGTTTTTCTAACAGGATGGTTTCCTCACCTTTTTTCCGATATTTTGAGAACAGCGAATCAATAGACGCTGAGAATAATCTTCGTACTTCTTCATCTGGAAGAATTGCTGGGATGCGTTTTAAATTTGTTTGGCTAATCTTTGGTTGTACGGCACCCGTAACAAATGGTCTTATATTCGTATTTCTCAGTATCAAATACAAGTATTCATTACTGACCCCATGCTTTCCAGATAGTACATGAGCGTGGTTGTTAACCCAAAACTTCCCCCACACATACTGGACCACGGGGCGATCACCTTTGTCTATAACTGTTCCGTCTTCCCCCACCAAGATGTATATCCCATCAAAAATATAATCATTCACATAATCCATTATTCCCGACGCGCCGTAATATCGGTAAGGACCTTTTCTTTCCGCTCGTTGTCGGCTATTCAGTGGGACCCTCTTGCTATCGTGAACATCAATCACATGCCCTAATTTCTTCACCTCCCACCCCTCCGGGATCGGCCCGAGTTCCGAATCCACGAAGCGGTCGGGGAAGAGGTGCAGGATGTGTTCCGGCAGGCCGAGGGCGTCGGGGTTTACGCGATAGTGGGCGGCGCGTTCGGCGAATTTGTCGGGAATGGGGTTGCCCGCCTTCAGTGCATTGACCACCACCGGGTCGAAGTCCACGAACCAGGACCTGAACAGCGCCTGGGCCATGGCCTCCAGCGTCTCGTTCACCCGCCGGTTCAGCTCGATCTTGTCGTCCAGGGTGCCGAGGATGTGGGCGATGGCGCGTTGTTCGGGGAGGGGAGGCAATTTTAGCTTGAACATCCCAAGAACCTTTGCGTTTGCACCAGCCTGTGCTGATCCACTCCTGGCACCTCGAATAAATGCCCACCATTGTGGAGATCGCATGGTGTACCACACAAACCGAGGTTCGGCTTCTGAGCTCTTGATTCGAAAGCGCACTAAATAGGATGCAAAAACCACCTCCTCGGTGCTATCGAACAGGTAATTCTCACCGGTGCTATTCCCCGTTCG
>JAFDAR010000201.1 GCA_019313735.1 Deltaproteobacteria bacterium
ATCCCCAAAAAAGTAGCCTGTCCCCTTTTTTTAGGAGGTAGTCCTGTGAGACTTGCGGTGTTGGAGACAGAAAAATGTATCGGCTGTCAGAGTTGCATGTTTGCCTGTTCAAGAATACATGGGGAGGCGGGGCTTTCCGCGTCCTGTATCGGCGTGAGATCGATCGGGGGGATGGAAAGGGGATTCACCGTGATTGTATGCAAGGCATGTGAAGATCCTCTCTGCGCGAAGGTGTGTCCAACACAGGCCCTTACACCGAGAAAGGGAGGCGGGATACGCTTTGACGCGGATAAGTGCATTGGCTGTGGCTACTGCCGGGATGCCTGCGTTATCGGCGCGGTGTTCTGGGATGACGAGATAAATAAGCCGATGATATGCGTCCACTGTGGTTACTGCGCGGACTTTTGTCCCCACGGAGTGCTCGGGTTGCAGAAGAGGGAGGCCGAAGATGCTGAATAATGATCCCCTTGCGAATGTACTCTATATCGATCTTTCAAAGAGGATATTTAAGGTTGAAAAGAGACGCGATCTCTTTGAAAAATACATGGGAGGCACAGGCGTGGCCACAGCGCTTCTGCACGAAGAATGCCCTGAGAACTGCGATCCCCTCGGACCGGACAACCCCATTATATTTGCTGTAGGTCCGTTGACGGCCCTGTTTCCGCTTGCCTCGAAGACTGTCGCGATGTTCAAATCACCCCTGACCGGAAATCTTGGTGAGAGCCATTGCGGGGGCAGAAGCGCCGTCGCGATTCGTATGGCGGGATATGGCGCTATCGTTATAAAGGGCGCGAGCAGTATGCCGGTCTATCTTTCCATTGGCGGCAATCAGGTATATTTTCGTGATGCCTCCTCACTGTGGGGCATGGGAAATTTTTCCTCGGGGCGCGTTATAAGGGAAAATGAAACAGGGGCCGGCCTGAGAACGATCATGCGTATCGGCAAGGCGGGCGAAAAACTCGTTTCGTACGCGTGTGTGACATCAGAGACTTTCCGGCACTTTGGCAGACTGGGACTGGGGGCGGTTTTTGGAAGTAAAAAGCTCAAGGCCATTGTAGTTTCAGGGAAATCCTCTCTGCCGGTTTCAGATAAAAAGATATACAGGAAGATATACGACGAAGTGTACAAGGCCGCCGTGAATTCTCCTGTGATGAAGAAGTATCACGACCTTGGCACCGCGGAAAACATAACGCCGCTTAATGATTTCGGAGGCCTTCCCACGCGCAACCTCAAAGAAGCACGATTTGAAGGCGCCTCCGGAATATCGGGCGAAACCTTCGCCCGGCAGTACCTGGGAAGACGGCTCGCGTGTTCCCACTGTCCGGTTGGGTGCATACATATCGCCGCGCTCAGGGAACCATACGAAGATGAAGCATATTTTTACAAGACCTCCATGATATCCTATGATTATGAACCCATATATGCCCTCGGCACCATGCTGGGCCGCCGATTTTCTGAAACTGATGGACAGGGTGGAAGAATCATGGGGGATGGACGCGATGAGTCTCGGGGTTATCCTGGCCTGGGCCACGGAAGCCCGGGAAAGGGGCCTTATCTCGGAAAAGGAAACCGGAGGAGCCGAACTCGAATGGGGAAATGTGGAAGAATACATAAAAGCGGCCGGGTATATTGTGAGCCAGCCGAATGATTTCTACAAGGCCCTCGCGCGTGGCGTCGAGCACGCGGCCTCCATATATGGGGGTGAGGATTTCGCGCTGGCCTTCGGTGGAAACGAGATGCCCGGATATCACACGGGCCCCGGCGCCCATCTGGGTGCTCTTATAGGAGCCCGTCACAGCCATCTGGATAATGGCGGATATGGCGTCGATCAGAAAACCCTTGTCAACCGGAAGATGAAACCGGAGGAGCTTATAGACACCCTTCTTGAAGAGGAGAGATGGCGACAGGTGCTGTCAAGCCTGGTTGTCTGCTTCTTCGCCCGGGGGATCTATTCACCCGAACTTGTCACCAGACTGCTTGGCGTAGCGGGTTTTGACCTGTCCCCGGATGACCTGCAGCGGATCGGCAGAGAGATTCACAACGAGAAATACCGGTTCAAGACAAGAGAAGGATTTTCTCTGGATACTGTGAGAATACCGCAAAGGATATTTGAAACCCCATCTCCCATAAGCTGGATGGATGAGCGTTACATCAAAGAGGCGCTCAAATACGCTCAGAAGGAAATAAAGGGGACAGGCTACTTTTTGGAGAGTTGAAGAATGCCCAGAATTGCAAGGGGATTAGCAGACGGTTTTGTTTACCACGTCATTAATCGTGGGAATGGCAGGCAGGAGATCTTCCATAAGGATGGAGACTATCAGGCCTTTGTGAATTTAATGATCGAGGCAAAGACCAGATATTCCATAAAGATGCTTGCATATTGTTTAATGCCGAACCACTTTCATATGGTTTTAATTCCCCTGCGCGCCGAAGACCTGAGCAGATGCATGCAATGGCTGATGACGAGCCATGTCCGTCGTTATCACACGCATTATGGGACCAGTGGGCATGTATGGCAGGGACGGTTTAAAAGTTTTATCATACAAAATGACAGTCATTTGCTGACGGTGCTCAGGTATGTTGAGGGAAATCCGGTAAGGGCCGGGTTAGTTGATTCGGCAAAGGACTGGTTGTGGTCATCACATAAGGAGACGTCAGGTGTAAAATCCTGTTTATTGATTGATGAAATTCCTGTAGAATTACCTGATGACTGGGGTAAATATGTGGATACCCCGTTAATAGAAAAGGAATTGGAACGACTGCGTCAAGGCGTTAATCGTCAGGCTCCCTATGGATCTCCAGACTGGCAGATAAGAATAAGCAAAGAGCACGGGCTGGGATCTACTCTCAGGCCACGGGGCAGACCAGTAAAAAGACAGGGAATGATAAACGAGAAAAAGTAGCCTGTCCCCTTTTTACTCTGAAGAGGTAAATACAATGAAAGTATTAATGGCCGAAGACAATAAAGAGAGCCGGGATCTGCTGGAAAGACTGCTACAGGGCCATGGCCATGAGGTAACCGCTGTAGTCCACGGGGCTGAGGCATTGGAACAGGCCCTGGCGCGACCCCCGGATATAATCATCTCTGATATCATGATGCCGGTAATGGATGGCTTTCAGCTATGCCAGGAATGTAAACAAAATGAACAGCTCAAGAATATACCTTTCATCTTTTACACCGCTACCTACACCTCGGATGAGGATGAAAGGTTTGCCCTGAGCCTGGGGGCTGATGCCTTTATTATCAAGCCTGCCGAACCTGATACACTGGTCCGGAAACTATCCGAGGAATTTGAAAAAGCCAAACACAGGTCTTTAGTTTCTGATAAGGTTGTTCCTCTT
Organism: Deltaproteobacteria bacterium; assembly: GCA_019313735.1. Taxonomy (GTDB): domain Bacteria; phylum Desulfobacterota; class Syntrophia; order Syntrophales; family UBA2210; genus UBA2210. The sequence goes on from JAFDAR010000201.1 coordinate 3,343, forward strand.
GAACCATCCCTCTACCTCACCGAATACAACAAGCGGATTGTTGCCAAGCTGGAAAAAAAGATGGCTGATCTGGAGGTAGAAATCACCGAGCGTAAGCGGCTGGAGGAGGAACTGAAACAAAGTTACGAGAAACTGCAAGAAGCCATGGATAGGACAATCAAAGTACTGGCAATAACGGCAGAATGGAGAGATTCCTATACTGTCGGTCACCAGCAGCGGGTAGCCGAGCTTGCCTGCGCTATTGCCGAAGAGATAAACCTTCCAGAGGAACAGATTAAAAAAATCTATATGTCAGCGCTTATACACGATATCGGCAAGATAAATGTGCCGTATGAAATCCTCAACAAGCCCGGGCGGATGAGCGACCCCGAATTCAAAATAATTCAAACTCATCCGGAGGTAGGTTATAATATATTGAAAAGGATAGAGTTTCCGTGGCCGATTGCCCAGATTATACTCCAACACCATGAAAAGATGGATGGATCCGGATATCCCCAGGGACTTTCCGGTGAAGAGATTTATCTGGAAGCAAGGATCCTGTGTGTAGCCGATGTGGTTGAGGCCATGGTTTCTGACCGACCTTACCGGCCACCCCC
>JAFDAR010000202.1 GCA_019313735.1 Deltaproteobacteria bacterium
ATATTTAACCGCCGGGCGCTACCAGCGGACCAGTAGTTTTAGGAGATGGACTGTAAAATAAAAAGGGGTCAGACTCGAATTAATTCCATAAATCGAGTCTGACCCCTTTTATCATTATGATGGCATCGTGGTAAACACTCCGTTTGGATCCACTTGCGTACGGAGAACCTCAAGCACGTCGGGGGGAATCATGGAGGTTTCGGGAATATCTCCGTCCGGTCTCAGAAGTTCGAACCCGGTTGATTGCTGAGCGATCTCAAAGGGAATTCCAGGCGTAAGGGATTTTACACGCATACGCTTTGTCTCGGGTTCAAAGTCGTATATACCCCACTGGGTGATTACCGCTACGGGGCCTCCGCCGATAAGCCCTGCTTCCCTGCGCGAGTTTTCCCCTCCGAGATGTCCCACGGAAGTAATAAAATCCACTCTTTCCGGAAATCTTTCAGGCGTCTGCAGGCCCACAAGTACCATGTTTTCCGTCAGCGAAGACAGATCATTGTTCCCACCTGATCCGGTCAGACGTATCTTCGGATTGGTCAGATCTTTTCCGATTTGATGTGTGTTCACATTCCCATACATGTCAACCTGAGCGAAACCGAGGAACGCGATATCCACATAGCCGTTGGCCGACTGCCCGAAGGAATAGGCCATCTCCTGCATTACCGCGACTTTTCGCCAGGTGAATGGATCGCCCACGGACCAGGGCATATCGCCCTCAACAGGATCCTGGCCGCCGGATTCATATACCATCGTGATATTGGGGGCGTGGGTCTTGCGCGCCAGTATGGCGGCTACCATGGGCAGTCCCGTTCCCACATAAACAACCTTACAATCCTCTATCTGCAAAGATATAAAATATGCCAGCATTTCCAGGGGATTTGCCGGTGTATCATTCTTCATAATGAGTTACCTCCTCTCAAGATCATCTTTCAGTAATAAATACCCGTTTCATTATCGGTGGTGTACTCCTGATACCGGAAATCAATATCTTCGTTGTCACTCTCCGCGGCCTTTGTCTGGCGACGCGCTTCGACAATCCATTTCGCCCCTCCAAGTTTTTCGACGAATTCAAACTGATCCTTTGTGCCCGTAACCCACTCTTCAAGGAATTCCATAAATCTTTCTTCATCCGGGCCGCCGTAGCGCAGCAGCTTCTCCCACCACTGGCGCGACCAGTAATAATAACCGGGCATATTGCCGGGCACGGCGCCAAAGGGAAGCTCAACCACCGCGTCCGCGTAGATAAAGGGTATCATTGCCCCATCTTTGAAGTACCTGAGATTGATCTCCGGGACTATTTCCTCCGCTGTGATAATAACCTTTCGAGTCGCTGCCGCCAGCGCTATGTCGTTGACCACAGGCCCATATATGCACGCATTTCCATATTTATCCGCGACCTGGACATGGATGAACGCCACATCCGGGTAGAGTGCGGGAATAAATGCCACAGGATCCGAATCATCCCTCATGGGATTCTGCATCGTTTTGATATAGGGATTGTATTTCATGATGTCCGATCCCAGCATCTGCTTACTGAACAAGCCGGGGGCCCCGAGCTGCGCCGCCTTGAGACCCTGGGCAACGCCGCCGTGGCTCCACTCGGAAAGGATCTTTACCTTGCCATTCTCGAGCTGGCGCGAGTAGTTGCGGTCCGTACCGCGCATCTCCGCCCCCACATAGGAATTATGGGAAAACTTAACCGAACCGAAGTTTATCATGTAACTCTGGTTCGTATTGGGAGCGCCTATCATCTGCAGATCTTTTTTCCCCTGTCTCATTATCTCGAAGAAGGCCTGATGACACGTCCGGACATAGGAAAAGCCCGCGTCACATAACACGTCACCATCACTCACGTATTCGGCCACCGCCTCTTTGAGGGATATCCTCTTGTCAATCTTTCCCCTGATTTTCTTTAGGTGGGTCTCACGCGCCGATTCAAAATCGACCAGGTGATCCAGGAGAGTGGTGTCTTCAATATTGAGATTTTTCAAAGCCTCCTGATTGTAACTGAATTTGCCCATCTATCTCCTCCTTGCATCAAATTTGAAGTCAAACTGGTATGGGAACGCAACCTCGCTATTGCAGCAATAAGGATGCCACATTAACGGAAACAGGATTACTGGAGGGATTCGTTCAATGATTCAGGGGGTATAATATGGGATAATAATCAGGCATTTTTTAAAGGAGGGAGATTAACTTTGATGGAAACAGCTTTTCTAGGAGAAATCCGTGGAGAAACGTGCGATAGCAGCACTAAGACAGGGGTTACCGCAAGATTCAGAAGCGTAATGCGCACATACTGGCGTGCGATAACATGATGCCCTGATCTTCAGGTCTTACATGACATCCTTCTGACTCAGTTCCACCGCACGATCTATCTCAGCCTTGAGCGGTGCTGGAAGACCGGGCATGTCCACACTCAGGAATCCTCTCACTATCGTCGCGGTTGCCTCTTCTTCAGTCAGACCGCGCGACATCAGATAGAGTATTTCCTCCTGCGCGATCTTGCCGACCGCGGCCTCGTGCGACAGTTCCACAAATACCGCCATTGAGGATAAGGCCGTGACATTCCAAGTGCCCTCTTACCCCCGGCACCTCACCTATGATATCCCCGCGGGACATAATATTCCCCCCGTTGGTAATGGCACGCGAGATAATTTCCGCGCGCGTATCCTTTGCCTGGAGGTAAATACGTCCACCCACATCCAGCTCCGAACCAGGGCTTCCGACAAGCAGACTGTAGGAACGGGCAACCGCCCCTTTCCCCACAAGATATATCGTCGGGTACGACTGGACGGACTTTACCGGTTTCATGGAGATGTAGTTGTTGAGAAAGAGACCGCCCTTTTCAACTATCCCCACAGATCTGGGTCTTACCACCACGTCCTCCGCCCAGTGATGAATCATGGTAAAGCTCAGCTTGGCGTCCTTCTTTACATAAAATTCGGAGATCCCCACATGCAGGCCCCGCGTCACGTGAGAAGCGCTCGCGCAGCCGGAGATGATGTGCAGCTCCGACCCCTCCTCGGCTATAATGATATTATGCACATTCTGACTGAAACCCTCTTTTTCAAGGTAGAGGCATGCCTGCGCCGGAAGTGTTATCTTTTTGCCCGGAAGCGCTCGTATCACATAGCCATCCTGAAGATCGAGACGGGCACGTGCCGTATATTTGTCTGTATCCACAGAGGCCAGTTTCCAGTAGTAGTCTCTTATCCAGTCTATTTCTTTGAGTGCTTTTCTTATGGGTATTATCTCCAAGCCATCTATATTTGAACCGGAGTGAACAGCTGTGGCATCCCTTTGAATATACGTACCGGCACGCTCTTTCTCGCTGGCATCCAGACCGGCAAGGGTCATCCTTTCTCTATCTTCTTTGGGTATAGTATTCAGATTTTTTACATCGGCATGTGTCGCGGATTCAAGAGAATAGCTGTCCAGATCAATGTCCGGCCCAATTGCCGCCTTTTTGTCTTTCGCCTTGTAGGCCATATCATCTAAGCCGCGCATCGTGCACACTCCATGTATCCCACCTTCTTTATCTGCTTGAATATCTCCACCGGGTTGCCTCTGCCTGCCACCACGCCATTATAAAGAACCAGCCCCTTATCTGCCGTCACATAATCGAGGATAAGTCCCGTGTGTGTTATAATCAGGCCCATTTTTGACCGTTTCCTGGCAATCCGTTTTGCAGATTTATCATGCTGCGTTCCATTAACCCGTTGCAGCAAACTGTTTATCGCATTCCCCATAAGGGAGATGTTTTCAAGATCAACCCCTGATTCAGGTTCATCAAAAAGCGACAGATCGGCATCCTGGGCCATCAACTGCAGAAGTTCTGAGCGCTTGATCTCGCCGCCCGAAAAGCCTACATTGATGTCACGCTCAAGGAACTCTGTAAAATTCATCCTCTCTGCCAGAGTATCGACATCGACATGTCCATTCCCACACACCTGGACCATCCTCCGCGTTTTTAAACCCTGTATGCTGGGCGGACGCTGGTAGGACATCCCTATGCCGAGACGCGCCCTCTCATCAATCGTCATATGCGTAATGTCTTCACCCTTGAACAGGATCCTCCCCCCGGTAACCCTATACTGCGGATAACCCATTATTGTCATCAGGAGAGATGTCTTCCCTGATCCGTTCGGACCGAACAGGATATGCGTCTCTCCGGGCCGGATTTCCAGATTCACATGCTTGAGAACCTTTTTATTGCCGATCTTAACCTGCAGGTCTTCTATTAGTAACATTTTTTCTCCTTGACATTCTGAACTTTCCAGTGCCCTATGCCGTCTCTTTTTCAAAAAGTCAATACAAATATTTTCGTCTCAGTGTTTCCCCTAAGATAAACATAAAACAAAAAATTGCAAGCCCTTCAGCAAAGAGACAATCTTCTTATGCCGCGTGCCTTAAACAACCCTGTTTTTTGCCTTGACGTGGGAAGGAAATATGGTGTATGCATCTTCAATCCTTCAGGTAATTCAGGGCTTATTACAGAAACAGTTTAATACAACGGAAGACATCAAATCACCATGAGACATTCATTGAAAGTGGGGCTCAGCTTTGGTCTAACCTCCGCGATAATAACGACTCTCGGATTGATGGTAGGCCTTTATTCCGGCACGCAATCAAGACTTGTGGTTCTCGGGGGCATAATCACGATAGCGATAGCGGACGCGTTTTCAGATGCACTGGGCATTCACATTTCTGAAGAATCTGAGAATAAGCACACTGAAAAAGAGATATGGGAAGCTACAATCTCCACTTTCTTATTCAAATTTATCTTTGCAATGACATTCATTGTTCCTGTTCTGGTGTGTCCTCTCGCGACAGCGATTGTTGTGAGTGTAGCCTGGGGGCTGCTTCTACTGGGGATCTTCAGTTTCTACATGGCCAGAGAGCAGAGGGTAAAACCCTGGAAAGTGATCTCGGAACACCTCCTCATCGCACTGGTTGTCATAGCTGTAACATACTATGTCGGTATCTGGGTGTATCTGGGTCGAATCAACATTCAAATAGAATAGAGGGGTCAGGTCTTGCGTTTTGCCTTTTTTGATATGAGCCAATTTGAGACAGCCCCCCCCAAAAGGCAAAACGCAAGACCTGACCCCTTTGAGCCCTGAGGCATAAAATGTCAACAGTTAATTCCCCTATCCATCATATCAAGGAAATTGCCGACAGCTTTTATATGA
>JAFDAR010000203.1 GCA_019313735.1 Deltaproteobacteria bacterium
GGGGGGGTGGAATCATGATCATAGGGATTGATGTTGGGGGAACACACACCGATGCGGTTTTGCTGGACAGGTTCAAGATAAAAAAAACGGCAAAAGTTATAACAAACCAGGAAAACCTGATAGATTCTCTCATGGAGGTTACAAAGGAAATCTTCGAGGGCGAGGACCCCGGCAAGCTGGAAAAAGTTGTCCTCAGCACCACCATATCAACCAACGCCATCGTACAGGGCAAGACGGACAGGGTTGGTATGATCCTGGCCGCCGGTCCCGGCCTTTCATCTGAGATGCTCAAGCTCAACGAAGACACACATTTCATATCCGGTTATGTAAATCACCGCGGAATCAGGGTTGCGGGAACAGACAGGGGAGAAGTTTCCGGCATCGGGGATATCTTCAAGAAAGAAGGGATCAATCATGTGGGGATCGTCGGAAAGTTTTCCACGCGAAATCCCGGCCTGGAAACTGAAATAGGGGACATCATTGACGGCAGATTCGGACATATCTCTTTCGGTCACCGCATGTCGGGAAATCTGAACTTCCCGAGGCGCATAGCAACAACCTGTCTCAATGCCGCGATATGGGACATATACAACACCTTCGTCAAAAATGTCATGGAATATGTGAAACATACGAATACAACCGCTCCCATCTATATACTGAAGGCGGATGGCGGCACCACCGGAATCAGCCAGTCCGCCGGGTATCCCGTCGGATCAATACTCTCCGGACCCGCTGCCAGCGTCATGGGCATCCTGAGCCTGACAACCGGCAACAGAGATGCCGTTGCCCTGGATATAGGCGGAACGACAACAGATATAGCAATATTCGCGGGAGGCACACCCCTCCTGGAGCCTCTGGGCGTAACCATAGAGGGACACAAAACACTTATCAGGGGACTTCTGACAAGGTCCATTGGAATAGGCGGCGACAGCAGGGTCAGATACGAAGATGGGCGCCTTGTGATAGGCCCTGAGAGGGACGGGGTGGCAGCGGCCTTTGGGGGCCCCTCCCCCACTCCGACAGATGCCATGATAGCCCTCGGCCTCACGGATATCGGGGACAGGGAAAAAGCACTCAAGGCTGTGGGAGAGATAGCAGGGGTTAAAAACTATTCTATCGAGGAGATGGCAAAAGAGATGTTCGATCTCGCCTGCCGGAAGATAATATCCGCGGTAAATGAGATGCTCAGGGAGATCAACAATAAACCTGTCTATACCGTCCACGAAATCTTCGAAGGAAAAAAGATAAAACCGGAGGTGGTCTATGTCGTAGGGGGACCGGCCAGGCCGATGGCGCCTTATATAGACAAAATGCTGGGATTCCCCTCCTGCATTCCCGATCACGCGGAGGTTGCCAACGCGATAGGCGCCGCGCTTGCAAGGACAACAACCGAACTGACTCTCCTCGCCGATACTGAAAAAGGAGAGATGACCATCGCGGAGGAGGGCATACAGACCAGCATCCCGCGCGGATTTACGAGGGAAGACGCGATCGGCATATGCGAGGACAAACTGCGTGAGAGGGCGCTGAGGATGGGGGCGCAGGAAGATGATCTCGATATGGAGATCATAGAGGACCAGGTCTTTAACATGATAAGGGGGATGGGATACACTGCAGGCAAAAACATAAGGATCAAGGCACAGGTGAAACCGGGACTGATCGCGGGTTTCAAAAAGGAGGAATTCAATGTCAAAAGATAAGAAGAAGACCGGACTGATATTCTTCCCCGCCTTCGACTGGGCGATATCACCGACTCACCCGGAAAGGGAGGAGCGCCTCCTCTACACACAGGACCAGGTATTTGAAGAGGGGCTGCTCGATCTGGATAATATCGTGGAATTCAAGCCCGGACTTGCCACCATCCAGGATATAAACCGCATCCATGTCTGCGTGCCGGACGCCCCAAGTGTTATTACGCAGTCCCATCTCATCTCCGCGGGAGGAGCCATAACAGCCGCCGAAAAGGTGATGCAGAAAGAGGTCGACAATGCCTTTGCACTTGTCCGCCCACCCGGGCACCACGCCATGCGGATCGTCCACGGCGCCAGAGGGTTCTGCAATATAAATATTGAAGCGATCATGGTCGAATATATCAGGCACAAATATGGCCCTAAAAAAATCGCCATAGTTGACACTGACTGCCACCATGGCGACGGTTCGCAGGACATATTCTGGCATGACCCCAATACCCTGTACATATCAGTGCATCAGGATGGAAGAACACTCTATCCCGGCTCCGGATTCCCTGACGAATTCGGAGGGCCGAATGCCCTGGGTTACACGATAAACATACCTCTCCCGCCCAACACCTCGGATGAGGGCTTTCTGTTCGCGCTGGACAACCTTATCCTCCCCATGCTGGATGAATTCAAACCGGATCTGATCATCAATTCGGCGGGGCAGGACAATCATTACAGCGACCCGATCACCAACATGTCTTTCTCCGCGCAGGGGTATGCCATCCTGAATGACAGGTTGTCGCCCGACATAGCAGTCCTTGAAGGCGGATACTCCATAGAAAGTGCACTTCCCTACGTCAATGTGGGTATAATACTCGCCATGGCCGGCCTGGACTACAGCCATGTTACTGAACCGGACTACAATCC
>JAFDAR010000204.1 GCA_019313735.1 Deltaproteobacteria bacterium
CACGCAAAAATCGCCGAGGAGGCAGGGGCCGTTGCGGTTATGGCTCTGGAGCGTGTTCCCGCGGACATCCGCAAGGAGGGCGGCGTTGCCCGCATGTCTGATCCCGCGCTCATTGCACAGATCAAAGAAGCGGTATCGATACCTGTCATGGCCAAGGCGCGTATCGGTCATTTTGTCGAGGCCCAGATTCTGGAGGCCCTGAAGGTCGATTATATTGATGAGAGCGAGGTTCTGACACCTGCCGACGAAGAGTGTCACATTGACAAGACAAGGTTCGCAATTCCCTTTGTGTGCGGGGCGCGCAACCTGGGTGAAGCCCTGCGTCGCATAGCCGAAGGGGCGGCCATGATCCGCACCAAGGGTGAAGCGGGAACGGGAAATGTGGTCGAGGCGGTTCGCCATATTCGAACAGTGAACAAAGAAATCAGGCGGCTTGCCAACATGCCGGTAGAGGAAGTTACCGGCTTTGCCAAGGCAAACGGTTTTCCTTATGAGCTTGCGCTCCAGGTCCGGGAGCTTGGCAGATTACCTGTTGTTAACTTTGCGGCAGGCGGTATCGCGACGCCGGCGGACGCGGCTCTGATGATGCAGCTTGGCTGCGACGGCGTTTTTGTGGGATCCGGGATATTCAAGGCGGAAAATCCGGCCAAACGCGCCGAGGCAATCGTTAAGGCAACCGCGTATTATAACGATCCGGCAAAGGTCTTGGAGGCCTCGATGGGACTCGGCAGCGCCATGCCGGGGATTGAAATATCCGATATTTCGGAGAACCAGATACTGGCAAAGCGCGGGTGGTGATTCCCGGGAGGCGAATGTCGGTGAATATGATTGGAGTGCTTGATCTCCAGGGCGATGTTGTTGAACACCTTGACCATCTGGATCGCCTGGGGATCACAGCTGTTCGGGTAAAAGAGCCTGCTGATTTCACACACCTTGCGGGACTGATAATACCGGGCGGCGAAAGCACATGTCTTTCCCGCCTGCTGAACATTTTCGGTATCAGGGAAGTCATTCTCCAGGAGTTTCAGCGCGGACTGAAACTGTGGGGGACATGCGCGGGGACCATCCTTATTGCCGATAAGGTTATTGGAGAGTCACCCTGTCTCGGTCTTATCGATATCGAAGTTCAGAAAAACGCCTTTGGCAGCCAGTTGGACAGTTTTACGTCTGAGGTCACAGTTCCCCGCGTGGCGCCGGGGCCGATACCCCTCACGTTTCATCGCTATTTTGCCCTGAAATGCGACCTCAAACCCTCCATGGATGAAGAATCTTCCATAATCGATCCCACTTGGGACAACAGAAGCTGGACCCGGTATACCAGGCTTTAGTTCCGCATTTTCCACATTTCCATAGCAGCTCTTTTTTCTAATGACACGATGAAGAAAATAAAGTATAAGGAGCGGAACTTGTGTAAGCGGCTGAAATATGAAATATGATAATAATCTATAGAAAAGGAGAAAAATTATGTCCAAGTCTAATGAACCAGACAACCTTGTAGCTTTTCTGGAAGGAAGCGTGGCGAAGTATCCGGACAGGCCCCTGTTCGGGACAAGAAATTCCCAGGGTGAGTACGAATGGATTACCTATGCCCAGGTCGGCAAGCGGGTGGACAATCTCCGTGCAGGTCTCGCTGGTCTCGGAGTAGGCAAAGATGACGCGGTGGGTATTATTGCCGGCAACAGGACAGAGTGGGCCATCGGCGCCTTTGCGTCCTACGGTGGATACCCACCCTGGAGAAGATTTTCCTGATAGAGGGAGAGGGTGAAAACAGTATGGTCGGCTTGGAAAAAGAGGGGGAGAAGAAGCCCGTTCCTTCGATCAAGCCGGACCCGGATGATATAGCCGCCCTGATATATACCTCCGGCACAACAGGCGACCCCAAAGGTGTTCTGCTGACGCATGGCGGCTTTACGAGCAATTCCCACGCGGGGCGCAAGATGTATCCGGAACTTGAGAATATTATCGGAGTAAGCCTTTCTATCCTTCCATGGGCTCATTCCTATGGTCTGACAGCCGAGCTGTACACCATGATCTACCTCGGGGGATCTATAGGGATTATGGGGAGTGTGAAGACACTCGCCGCCGACTTGGCCAAGGTAAAGCCAAACTGGCTTATAGCGGTTCCCCGTGTGTTCAATAAAATTTACGACGGACTCTGGTCCAAGATGAACGAGACGGGCGGCCTTCCAAAAAAGCTGTTCGTTATGGGTGTACAAAGCGCAAAAAAGAGGCGTGAACTGGCCGAAAAGGGGAAATCAGATCTTATTACAAATCTCAAGTTCAAGATCGCGGACAAGATAGTATTCAAGAAGATACGTAACGGACTTGGGGGACGTCTCATGGGGTCCATGACGGCAAGCGCGATGGTGAATCCGGAAATAGCCCACTTTTTCTTTGATGTAGGGATACCGCTGTATGATTGTTATGGTCTGAGCGAGACCTCGCCGGCGATCACCATGAATTCCTCCGTGGATTATAAGCTTGGGACTGTGGGTAAGCCGATTGAGAAAGTGCGGGTTGTGATCGATAAATCCCTCGGAGATGAGAAACTGGGTGACGGCGAGATCGTGGTCTATGGACCCAATGTAATGAAGGGATATCACAATAAACCGGAGCAGACCAGAGAGGTCATGACCGTGGATGGCGGCCTGCGGACAGGTGATCGCGGCAGGCTGGATGAGGATGGATTCCTGCACCTTACGGGAAGGATCAAAGAACAGTTCAAGCTGGAAAACGGAAAGTATGTGTTTCCTTCGTCCCTCGAAGAAGATATCTGCCTTGTTCCTTATGTGGAAAACGCGATGATTTATGGGGAGGGGAGGGCGTACAATATCTGCCTTGTTGTACCCGACTTCCTGGTGCTGGAAAAATATGCCCGAAAGAACAATCTGCCCTCAGACCCTGAAAAACTGGTTGAGATGGAAGAGATAAAAGATTTTATCAGTGGTGAGATAGTGAAATCCCTGGAGGGTAAATATGGCGGTTATGAAATACCGAAGAAGTTTGTCTATCTTACCGAAGGCTTTTCGCTGGAGAATGGCATGCTCACACAAACGATGAAGGTCAAAAGACGAGTTGTGCTTGAAAAATATCAGAAAAATATTGAGGAGCAGTATAAAAAATAGGGAGATTGAATTATGATCTTTAACGAGGAGGTGGCCGGGCGTGTCTATCACACGGTAGGGTTCTATAAGAGGGCATTCGATGAAGCGGGCGTAACACCTGATGATATCAGCACCCTTGATGACATAAGGAGACTCCCCTTTACAGTAAAGCAGGATCTTCGGGACAATTACCCCTTTGGCCTGTTTGCCGCCCCTATGAGCAATATTGTGAGGCTTCACGCGTCGTCGGGAACCACCGGTAAGCCCACGGTTGTGGGATATACTCAGAGAGATATAGAGACATGGTCGAGATTGATGGCAAGGTCGCTTGTGGCGGCCGGTCTCACAAAGAATGACATTATACACAACGCTTACGGCTACGGCCTGTTCACGGGCGGTCTTGGCGTTCATTATGGCGCTGAGAGACTGGGCGCGAGCGTGATTCCCATGTCCGGCGGAAGTACGAAGAAACAGATAATGATACTGCAGGACTTCGGTCCGACGGCAATCTGCTGCACTCCATCGTACGCTCTCTACCTTGCGGAGCGTGGGGGAGATATGGGGGTGGATATGAGGTCCCTGAATTTGAGGGTGGGGATCTTCGGAGCTGAGCCGTGGAGCGAGAAGATGAGACAGGAGATAGAAGACAGACTGGGCATTACGGCACTTGACATATATGGACTTTCAGAGATTATAGGGCCCGGTGTTGCGATGGAATGCGCGGAGGGACGAGATGGTCTGCATGTGTTTGAAGATCATTTCATTGTGGAGACGATCAATCCGGAGACAGGAGAAAATGTTCCCTATGGAGAAGAGGGAGAACTTGTATTTACCTCTCTTACCAAGGAGGCGTTTCCGTTAATCAGGTACAGGACGAGGGATCTCTCCAGACTGATGAAAGAACCATGCAGGTGCGGCAGGACGCATGTGCGAATGGAACGTATATCCGGACGCAGTGATGATATGCTGATCATAAGGGGAGTGAATGTATTCCCGTCACAGATAGAGAGCGTTCTACTCGGAATAGAAGGGCTTGAACCGCACTATGAACTTATTGTGGATCGGGAGGGCAGTCTGGATACACTGGAGATACGTGTTGAGATGAGTGAGGATGTATTCTCGGATGAGATAAAGAGCCTCCAGAAGATCGAACAGCGTATAACCAAAGATATAAAGGATTATCTTGGTGTTACCGCGAAGGTAAAGCTGGTCGGATCACAGACACTGAAACGGTTTGAAGGTAAGGCGCAGAGGGTTATCGATAGAAGAAAAATCTGATTTCAAAGGTCTCAATCTGACAACAGGGAGGAAAGTGAGTTATGAAGGTAGAACAGATTTCCGTGTTTTTGGAGAACAGGCCGGGTGGCCTTGAACATGTCACAAAGGTGCTGGCGGATGCTGATATAAATATCAGGGCGCTGTCCCTTGCCGACACCTCCGATTTCGGCATTTTGAGGCTTATTGTAAATGACATCGACTTAGCAGAGAAGGCCCTTCAGAGCGAAGGGCTCACAATAAAGCGGTCACATGTTGTAGCGGTGGAAATCCCCGACCGTTCGGGGGGCATGAACAGCATCTCAAGGGTGTTGACGGAAAATAATATAAATGTTGAGTATGCTTACGCGTTTGTGGAAAAAAGCGGCGAGAATGCGATAATTATATTCAGGTTTGATGATATTGACGCGGGAATAGCTGCCCTTCTAAAGAACGGGTTCACCGTGCTTCCCGGCGAAAAGCTATATCGGTTGTAATTGAAATAGTGAAATAGGGGTCAGGTCTTGCGTTTTGCCTGTCCAGTTTAGATTCTCCATCGAAAAAGGCAAAACGCAAGACCTGACCCCTATTAGCCTATCAAGATTCCAGACTCTTCTGCTGCTGCGTCGCCAGGGCGTTGGTTATGCGGTCTATTATGATTGCCAGAAACACAATGCACAGCCCGGCCTCAAACCCGCGTCCAACTTCGATTCGGTTGATCGCCAGAAGCACTTCCAGGCCCAGACCCCTTGCCCCTATCATGGAGGCTATGACCACCATGGCAAGCGCCATCATGGTTGTCTGATTGATTCCAACCATAATGGACGGAACCGCGAGGGGTATCTGTACATCAAACAGTATCTGCCGCGGACTTGCTCCGAACGCCCTTGCCGCCTCTATGGTATCTTTCGATACCTGTCGTATTCCCACGTTGGTGAGGCGTATGACAGGCGGGACCGCGTAGATAAGCGTGGCGAATAATGCAGGCACTTTTCCCAGACCGAAAAGCATCAGCGCCGGGATGAGATAAACGAAGCTGGGCATGGTCTGCATGGCGTCTAATACGGGCCTGATGATTGTTTCCGCAAGATCGTTCTTGGCCATGAATATACCGATGGGGATGCCCACGGCCAGAGATACCACAACGGCCGATGTTGTGAGGGCAAGCGTCATCATGGCCATCTTCCAGTAGCCGAAGCTTCCGATGAACACCAGCAGCAGGGCCATGG
>JAFDAR010000205.1 GCA_019313735.1 Deltaproteobacteria bacterium
AGGATTATTCATAATTGTTGAGGCCAGGTTGTTAAAGAAAGATCTTTTGTGGTAGTGAGAACAGTGAAATTGCACAGGTTGAAAGAGAGGAATAACAGGTGAAAAATCTTACACCGGCGATGAGACAGTATCTCGAGATAAAGGAAGCTCACAGGGATTGTATCATCTTTTTCAGGATGGGAGATTTTTATGAGATGTTCTTCGAGGACGCCGAGGTTGCCTCCAGGGTGTTGGAGATTACGCTGACATCCAGGAACAAGGGCAGGGAAGACGCGATCCCGCTGTGCGGGGTGCCCTGGCACGCGGCTTCGTCTTATATATCAAAGCTTATTGAAAATGGGTACAAGGTTGCCGTCTGCGAGCAGATGGAGGACCCGAAGGATGCGAAGGGAATAGTAAAAAGAGAGGTTGTGCGTATCGTAACGCCGGGACTGGTCATCGATTCCGACAATCTCTCCGCCAGGGAGAATAACTTCCTGGCGGGTATTCTGGTACTGGACGGCTCTTTCGGGCTTGCCTTTGTAGACATCTCGACGGGTGAGTTTCGTGTCACGGAGTCTGAAGACAGGGAGGCCTTCCTCGATGAGATAGCAGGACTTGATTTCAGAGAAGTGATCGTGCGCGAAGAGCTGAAGAAAAGCGATCTTGTAGAGGCGTTTGCAATACGATCCAGTGACTGCCGTATAAGCTATCTCCCTTCCGATTATTTTTTGATGGATGATGCTTTGGGTCTTGTAGATGAGTTCTTCAGTGGCAGGAAAGAGATTGATTTTGATGGACATCCGGCGATGACAGGCGCGGCGGGAGCGGTTTTGCGGTATGTGAAGGAGACACAGAAGGACAGGCTTAATCACATAAATAATGTTCTGTGGTACGACATAAGAAATTATCTAATATTGGATGACACCGCGAAGAAAAACCTTGAGCTGTTTGTCACCATTCAGGGGGGCAGAAAGCGTGGCGCTCTGTTCCATGTCCTCGACGAGACAACCACTGCCATGGGTGGAAGAAAGCTTCGCTGGTGGCTTAATTATCCCCTTGTAGATCCGGACAAAATCAGAACAAGGCTCGCCGCTGTTTCCGAGATTAAGGATAATCACCTTCTTAGAGAAAACCTGCGCTCGTCTCTTGCCGGAATCTATGATCTCGAACGTCTGGGCAGCAGGGTTTCCATGGGTGTCGCGAATGGAAGAGATCTGCTCGCCCTCGGGAGATCGCTCCGGCTGATACCTGTCATAAAGGATGCCATCTCAGGGCTGGAATCCTCTTTGATATCCGCTATCCTTAATGAACTTGATGAAATGCCGGATGTGGCGGATCTGATAGAGGGCGCGATAGTGGACGATCCTCCGGTGACCATTCGCGATGGTTACGTGATCAAAAAGGGGTATGATAATGAGCTGGACAAGATCATATCACTTTGCACGGACGGTAAGAAATGGATCGCGGCCATGGAGGACAGGGAGCGGAAACGGACAGGCATAGGCAGTCTCAAGGTGGGTTTCAATAATGTGTTCGGGTATTACATAGAGGTGACCAAGGCGAACAGCGACATGGTTCCCGATGACTATGTCAGGAAGCAGACACTGGTCAACGCGGAACGGTATATCAATCAGGAACTGAAGGAATATGAAGTCCTTGTCCTGGGAGCGGAGGAGCGCAGGAAAAAAAGGGAATATGAACTGTTCGTGGAGATAAGAGAGAAGATAGCGCGCGAGATAACGAGGATGCAGCAAACGGCCTCACGTCTTGCCGATCTTGATGCCGTAGCCTCTCTGGCCGAGGTGGCAGAGATGTATAACTACTGCTGTCCGCGCGTGAATGATGAGAATCTGATAGATATAAAAGGGGGGAGACATCCTGTTGTGGAGAGGATGAATCCGGATGGCGGCTTTGTGCCCAATGATACTCTTCTGGACCGCAATGGCAACCGTTTTCTCGTTATCACAGGACCCAATATGGCCGGCAAATCAACCTATATACGCCAGACGGCGATAATTGTTCTGATGGCGCAGATGGGAAGCTTTGTTCCGGCTGATGAAGCGGAGATAGGCATAGTTGACAGGATCTTTACCAGGGTCGGGGCTGGGGACAGCCTGTCAGGTGGACAGAGTACCTTTATGGTGGAGATGACAGAGGTGGCCAGTATTCTGAAAAATGCATCTTCAAGAAGTCTGATACTTCTGGATGAAGTGGGAAGAGGCACAAGCACATTTGACGGCCTCAGTATAGCCTGGGCGGTGGCAGAGCATATACATGATCTGGATAAGCTCGGGGCGCGAACACTTTTCGCCACGCACTACCACGAACTGACGGATCTCGCGAGAACCATGGATGGGGTTAGGAACCTGAGTATCGCGGTTAGGGAATGGGGAGACAGGGTTATCTTCCTGCGCACGATTGTTGAGGGGGGAACCAACAGAAGCTATGGTATCGAGGTTGCCCGTCTCGCGGGAGTTTCCGAAGATGTCATATCAAGGGCCAGGGAAGTCTTGAAAAACCTGGAAAAGGGTGAACTGGACGAGATAGGCATGCCGAGAATTGCACGGGGGAAGGCATCGCGGAAGGGTGGCAATGCCGGGCAGCTGGATCTCTTTGCTGGTCCCCATGGAAGCCCTCGGCAGGATAGTCGAATGGCAGAAAATGGTGAAGGACTGACAAATTAATCTTGACAAGTTCGTAAAAAGTCAGTTTTCTTCGCTCAGAATCATTTTGGGGATGCTGCTATTACCCGGCTAAAAATCTAAAACTCGTGCTAACGCACTCAAACAGTTAGATTTTTTTAACGCCGGTCACTACCAGTATCTTTTTCCCAAAATGCTTGGATTCGCTCTGAAAAGACTTTTTACGAGAGCGTCAATGTTTAATTGAAAAGATTATCACAAAAGCACGAAGATACGAACTTTACGATTAAGGGATTAAACTCCTGAACCGGAAACCGTAAACCGTAAACCTATTTTATACATACCCTGCGTACCTGGTTGAAGTCCGTGTGACCCGCTATAACCTTGGCTATTCCATCCTGCAGCAGTGTTGTCATACCCTGGGAGACTGCCATATTCCGTATTGTCTCCACACTTTCATGTTTCTGTATGAG
>JAFDAR010000206.1 GCA_019313735.1 Deltaproteobacteria bacterium
ACCCGGCATTGATATGCTCGCGCGCACGGCATCCATTAGCGATCCGCTTTTGAGCCATACCTCGCGTCCCGACATCAGGTCTGTCGCAACCGCGGCGAAAGGTATGGAAAGATCTTCAATATTTGGATCCGCAAAGTTTTTTCTGAAAAAGTTTATGATCTTTCCTCCCTCAATGAAGCCGGATCGGGGGAACATCACATCCATGAATCCGATAAGATCCGACCACGAGAGCTCCCGCACCCATTCATCCAGCTGATCCAGTGCGCCGGCGGCCAGCGCTCCACCGACAATCGATCCTATCGACGTTCCGCACACAATGTCTATGGGAATTCCTTCCTCCCGCAGGCCCTGTATCACGCCGATATGCGACCACCCGCGAGCCGAACCGCTGCCAAGCGCCAGACCGATCTTTCTTGCGTTTGTCATGTCAGAACCCCTTCTCCCCTACGCCAATTCAATATTTCCCAATATCCCCAGTTTATCACCTATAATGATCAAGGCGCCCTCAACTCCTTCTACACGCAGTCCGAAGTCGAGCGCTTCCTTTATGTCCCCTGCCCTCTTTACGCGATTGCAGACAGCAGTTGCCGCGGCATCGGCCAGGGCTGTAGATTCTGCCGTGACGGAAGAGGTGCAGGCACCGGCAGGAGTTCCATTACACTTTATCCTGATAGAAACATTATAACTGAGAGGAGAATCTCCGGCGAAGATTCCAACGATGGCATCCCTATTCATGAGTTTCAGGAATATGTCGCCGCCATTTTCAATTATGACATTGTCTGAATGTTTCATGAGATCCAGACCGACATTCCGTGCGATTGCCCCCGCGACGGAGGCCATGGGACCAACGCCACAGCGGCGCGATGCCTCTGTCCATCTGCCTCAACCGGCGTCATCGAATTTATGAATGGGGGATTGTGCCTGATGTACTCTTCTATGAATTCCCGGTGCCTGTGCACGGACTGGATTGCCGCGTCTCTGCAATCACTGTCCGCACCTATATAGAGATCCGTTTCCTTTATCTTTACCTGAAAGGATACAAGGCCCCCTTTCGAAATCCTGTTTCTATAGGTTCGCTCGCGGTATTCCATCTTCGTCCATATACCTACATGAACCGTGTTGCGCCCGGGCCCAGGAGCTCGTCAGCTTCTTTTTTGATCTCTTCTGAGATTTCAACCTTTGAGCCTTCACCAAGCGAGATAATAGTTTCAGCGCTGTTTGGTGACTGTAAATGTATATATCCCGCATTGTTGCCCCTTCGCCTGTCAAGTATTGCCTTAAGCGATTCTACTGTTTCACTATCCGATTTTTCGGTATCGATCATAAAATGCACGGAGGAAAAAGGTGTCTTAATGGCCTCCTCAACAGTGGTGATTTCAGATGCCACGACTTTTGCCCCCTCGTCACCGATATCAAGCCGCCCCTTTATATAAAGCGGTTCTTCACTGTTTATTATGAACATGGTGTCTCTGTACAGTTCCGCGAAGACAACAACTGTGATAAAACCCTTTAGATCCTCAATGGTTACATAGGCCATTGTGTCCTTTTTCTTTGTTGTGGTCTCCTTTACATTGCTCACCACCCCGGCGACCGCCACGGTGCTCCCATCCTGTTTCCCGGATAATGTCTGGGAACCACTGTCCACAATGGTGTTAAGACTGTCCGCGTATTTCAGGAGAGGATGACCGGTTATGTAAAAGCCCAGCATCTCCTTCTCATAAGATAGCAGAATGTCATGGTCCCATTCCGGGACATCGGGAAGATGTGGCTGTGTTGTGTCCTCAATCCCGGATTGATCAAAGAGGCTGGTCTGGCCACTCATCTGGTCCTTGTTTCTCTTTTGGGCAACGAGGGCGATATCTTCATAACCTTCCATCAGACTGCACCTGTTTCCCTCCAAGGAATCGAACGCGCCACATTTAATCAGGCTCTCGATGACTTTTTTGTTGATCTTGTGCATATCCACCCTGTCACAGAAATTATGGAATGAGGTGAACCTTCCCTCTGATGTCCTGGCAAGTATTATGGAATCCACGGCACCATTGCCGACATTTTTCACGGCGGACAGACCGAATCTGATATTGTCCCCCACAACGCTGAAATCGGTGAAGGATTCATTTATATCCGGGGGCAGCACACTGATCCCCATATCCCTGCAGCTGCCGATGTACTTTATGATATTGTCCCGGTTGGTTTTCTCGCTGGTGAGCAGAGCCGTCATAAATTCCACCGGATAATGGGCCTTCAGATACGCGGTCTGGAAGGAGATCATCGTGTAGGCGGTGCTGTGGGATTTGTTGAATCCATAACCGGCGAATGTTTCCATCTGTTTCCATATTTTTCTTGCCGTGGCCTCCGAAATCTTGTTTTTCTTTGCGCCGGCGAGAAACT
Source organism: Deltaproteobacteria bacterium (assembly GCA_019313735.1). Taxonomy (GTDB): domain Bacteria; phylum Desulfobacterota; class Syntrophia; order Syntrophales; family UBA2210; genus UBA2210. The sequence goes on from JAFDAR010000206.1 coordinate 2,392, forward strand.
TGGGGGTTTCCTTCTCCATCGCGGAGGCTTTCTTTTTACTCATGGCCCTCCGGAGGTTGTCCGCGTCCGCCATGCTGTAGCCGCCGATTACGCCGGCGATCTGCATCACCTGTTCCTGATAAATTATAGTGCCGTAGGTTTCCTTCAGCACGTCTTCAAGGCGAGGGTCTTCGTAAACGATCTTCTGTTTGCCCTGTTTTCTCGCTATAAAGTCGGGAATCATGGTCATTGGACCCGGGCGGTAGAGGGAGATCAGTGCAATAATATCCTCAATACAATCCGGTTTTATATTAACAAGCAGATCTTTCATGCCGGAGCTTTCAAGCTGGAAGACGCCGTCCGTCTGTCCCTTCGCGAGCAGTTTATATGTGTCTTTGTCATCAAGAGGAATGGATTCTATCGAAAAATCAGCTTCTCCCCTTCCCTCCCTGATAAATTTCGAGGCATCCCTGATAACTGTGAGCGTTCTAAGACCCAGAAAATCAAATTTTGTCAGACCGACACTCTGCAAATCATTCATCGAGTACTGCGTCACAATATCGTCATTGTTCGGGCTCTTGTATAGAGGGACCCTCTCCACAAGCGGTATGTCTGAAATGACTACCCCGGCCGCGTGTGTGGAGGCGTGGCGATTCAACCCCTCCAGAGACTGGGAAAGTTTGAGGAGCCTTTTGACCTTCTCATTCTTTTTCTGCTCCGCGGCGAGGCGCGGCTCATCCTTTATCGCCTGTTTCAGCGTGATACCTATGGTATTAGGAATCATCTTTGCGATCGTGTCGACTTCTCCATATGGCATACCGAGCGCTCTGCCGACATCCCTGATAGCTGCTTTTGCCTGCATTTTACCGAATGTAATGATCTGTGAAACCTGGTCGCTTCCATATTTTTCAGTTACATATCTTATAATCTCGTCCCTTCCCTCCATGCAGAAATCTATATCTTATGTTGGTGATACCCAGCGCGTAGGCCACGAGACTGCCGGTGGCGGAACCCCTTCCCGGCCCCACCGGTATATTCTTTTTCTTCGAATAGTTGACAAAATCAGAAACAATAAGGAAATATCCGGGGAATTCCATTGAGTTTATTATCGCAAGCTCCAGTTCCAGTCTTTTTTCATATATCTTTCTGGTATCATCGGAGCTGTCACCCCCTTCCCCAACAATGGTGGGCATCAGATGCTCCAGCCCCTCCCGGGCCAGTTGGGCAAGATATTCTTCCTGTGAAAGTCCCTTCTCAGTTTCATAATTGGGAAGGAAAAACAAGTGTCCCAGGTCCAGTGTCAAATTGCACTTCTCGGCGATTCCCAGTGTGTTTGCAACGGCTTCCGGACAATAGTCAAAACTCTTCTTCATCTCATCGGGGGATTTCAGGTAGAATTCATCCGTCTTGAAGCGCATCCTCTTTTCGTTTTCCATGGTCGTTCCTGTCTGTATGCACAGGAGGACTTCATGCGCCTCTGCGTCTTCGCGATTCAGGTAGTGGCAGTCATTGGTCGCAACCATTGGGATGGAAAGCTTTGCACCCATTTCGACGAGCTGTTTATTGACTTGTTTCTGTTCGTCAAGCCCGTTTTCCATGATCTCAAGGTAGAAGTTCCCTTCTCCGAACATATCGCGGTATTCCATAGCTGCTTTTTCTGCGGCATCATTGTTTCCACCAAGCAGGAGGTGGGGTATCTCACCATTGAGGCACGCGCTCATGCAGATAAGGCCCTCGCTGTGAAGGGCCAACAGTTCCTTATCCACGCGCGGCTTGTAGTAGAATCCTTCAAGGTATCCGGCGGATGTAAGTTTCATCAGGTTTTTGTATCCTCGTGTATTTTTAGCGAGGACAACAAGGTGGCGGGTTCCCCCACTCCTGTCAAACCGGCTTCCGGAAGCAACATAAAGTTCGCATCCTATAATGGGTTTTATGCCTGCTTTGTAGGCTTTCTGGTAGAAGTCTATAGCCCCGAACATGTTGCCATGATCGGTCATGGCAATGGAGGACATCCTGTATTCTCTCGCCTTTGAGAAGAGGTTGTCGAGACGTATCGCGCCGTCGAGAAGACTGTACTGGGTGTGCACATGGAGATGAACAAAATCGGAGTATTTCATTATGTAAACCTTTAA
>JAFDAR010000207.1 GCA_019313735.1 Deltaproteobacteria bacterium
CGGGAAGCCCTGGCAAGCAATCTGTTTGCGTAACTGGAAATCGTCCGGGACAATTTTGACCTTGCATATCTATTGGGCGAACATCGCACCCTTTCAGCATGGACTTCCCGTATCAAGCGTTCCTGTTGTTCACGGTCGAGATGCGGGGCGTTTTTGGCTTCATCCCTTACTTTCCGAAACAGGTCGGTATTGTTTGTATACAGCATGCCGCCGGTCAATGTATTGATGGGTTTACTGTGATCGGTAGAAAAAATGGCGGCATCACCCCAGTTGCCGACCTTTATTCCCTTATACGAAGAGTCAAGGGTAATGGCGCAGTCCTCCAGGACAAAAATATTCCTATTGCCCGCTATTTCGACGATTCTATCTATCTTGCAGGGGATACCAAAGGAATGCTGCGCAACGACGAGTTTTGTTCTGTCTGTTATTTTTCTTTCTATCGCTTCCGCGTCCGAGCCGAATGTTTCCAGGTCAATATCGCTGAAAACCGGAGTCGCCCCTGTCCTCCATACAGCATTTGCCATTACGGAACAGGTGAAAGCCGGCAATATCACTTCATCTCCCTTGCCAATGCCTAATGCTTTCAGCAACACATAGAAAGCCATGCGGCCTGCGGCAAAACTGATGCACCAGCCATCCCCCACCAGTCCGGCGAAACGGGCCTCAAACTCAGGAACAACCTTTTCGTTCCTGTCTGGCGATGATGAACCGATCGGCAGGCTTGCAAGCTGATTGTCTTCCAAATACCAATGGCCCGGGAAAAACCCGAAATAATATGGAGAGGCGGCTATGCTTATTAAATCGATAAAATTTCTTGTTATGCCCAATTATACGTCCAGTCAGAAATGAATAAATCGCGGTAGTAAAAATAAAATCTCAGGTAAAAGTATGCTCAAGGGGCTTTATTGCAGGGTTTTCACAAATGATACGATCCGTTCGCTGGCATGCCCATCGGCATCGGGGTAGATCAACCTTCTTACATCATTTCTGTGGGAAGCGAACTCATCCTTGCCGTTGATGAGAATATTCTTGATCTCCTCTAATAGGTCAGGCCAGTTTTGCACCTTGGGTCCGGGATAATCATTATCATAATCACCAAATATCTCACGTTCCTTCAGATAGCCCTCATGATCAAACTGTGCGAAGAGTATCGGCTTGTCAAACACCAGGAAATCAGCCCACAGCGACGAGTAATCGGTGATCAGCATATCGGCCTTCCGCAGCAGGAGATTCATCTCATCGCCCTTACAGTCGAGCAGCATACAATTTTCTGCTCCGTCGATATTTTCGGAGTTGCCCATTCGCGCCGAATCAAAGGGATGCGGGTTGAACAACAGGAGAGCGTTACACGCAGTCAATATTTCCTCAGTCTTCTCAAGGCTGAACCCGAAATGAAAGAGATTGAATCCGGGATCGTTCCTGTGGGTCGGGAGAAATAAAATTATCGTATCGTATTTCCCTGTATCGACAATTCCATCCAGCCCGCCGCCATTCTTGTCAATGCTCTCTTCAAAGAGCATATCTGTCTTTGGAAGACCTGTTGCAACGATTCTTTCGCCGCCGACCTGAAAGACCTGTTCCGTAATAGCAGAGGTGTGTTCCGATGCGGTAACAGCGTAATCCGGCCTGATATAACCGTATGGATTTATGAGAAAGAAATATATCTTTTTCAGCCAGGTTGGAGGATTATAATACGGATCATAGGAATTGGCATACCCCATCTTTTTGATAGGACAAGTTGCATGAGAAAGATCAACATAAATACTATTACGACTCACATACTGATTTACATCACAGACATCATGAGTCACAAATATATACTTTGCCCTGGCCCCTGCAAGCATTCCTTTTACACTGAAAGCATGACAGGCGGCAATCCCCTTTGCCTGCAGTTCCCGAAGCAGTTTATTATTCTTTGTAATCCATATGCTGTTTATTTCCGGGTGATTTCTTCGAACATGCAAAAAAAGGAACTTGTTCCCGCCCCGGAAAGCCCTGCCCTCCCAGCAACCGAACAGCCAGATCTTCGGATTCCGGGAGAAAAAACCGGAAATCAGATACACCAGGTGAAGGGGAAGCAGAAACAGAATCCTTAGGGAATGAATGAATTTCATGCAATTAATTCAGGGTCTCAATCAGCAGTTTTGCGCATTTGCCTGGAAACATAGATAGCCTGCCGACTCACACCTTCAAAATGCTGTTGTTTGACAGGAGTTCCGCTATACTGGTATTGGGCGTCCAGTTCTCGAACTGGTTAATTAATTTCGATATCATTTCCACACATTCAACCGGATAGTTTCCCGTTGCGGTCTCGGCAGCCAGGACAAGCCCGTTTGCGCCCATATCCAGGGCACTGATGACATCATTCACCTCCGCCCGGGTCGGCTGCCTTGTCTTTACCATTGACTCAAGGAGGTTTGTTGCCACAAAAACCTTTTTTTCGCGGCTGCGGGCAAGGGAAACGATCCTTCTCTGGAAAAACGGTATTTTCTCAATCGGGACCTGGCGGGAGAGGTCTCCCCTGTCAATCAGGATGGCGTCTGATGCGTCGATTATCTCCTCCAGGTTCAAAAGACCGGCCATGCTTTCAACCTTGGAT
>JAFDAR010000208.1 GCA_019313735.1 Deltaproteobacteria bacterium
GTCCCCGATCTCTTCACGTACCGCGGTGCTCAGTGTTGTGGAGAATTCTTCTATATCATCTTCTCTGATGGAGATTCCCGCTGCGTGTCTGTGTCCGCCATATGAAAGGAGCAGAGAAGAACACTTCTCAAGCCCGGCATACAGATTGAATCCCAATCCCGACAAATCGGGACTTCTGCCTGATCCTTTTCCGATCCCGTCTTTTATACTGATAAGTATGGCGGGTCTGTAATACCGGTCCACAAGCTTTGATGCCACGATGCCTATGATGCCAGGATGCCACTCGTGAGATGCAAATACAAGGGAGTTTACTTTGTTAATATCAATGGTTGTGTTTATTTCTTCAAGTATCTCATCAAGTATGCTTTTCTCCATTTCTTGACGTTTCCTGTTGTATGAATCGAGGCGCTCGGCAAGCATTGCTGCCTGCCCTTCATCATCCGTCAGGAGCAGTTCCACCGCGTCTTCAGGGGCGCCGATTCTGCCTGCGGCATTGATTCGGGGAATGAGTCTGAATGCCGCCGACTCGGAACTGACGGTTTTTTCTCGTATCCCGCTTATCGTTATCAGCGCCTTTAGACCAACTCTTCCGGTATTGCTTGCCACGTCCAAACCGATCTTTGCGAGAACCCTGTTTTCGTCGACCAAAGGCACAATATCACCGATAGTTCCTATGGCAACCAGGTCCAGGTATTCTCTGAGATTCGGACATTTTCTGTCTTTCCAGAAACCCAGGCCGCGGAGTCTCCCACGGAGGGCAATCAGAAGATTGAAGGCAACTCCCACTCCGGCGAGAGATTTGAAGGGAAAGGAACAATCACCGCGATGGGGATTGATCACAGCGCTGCAGTCGGGCAGAATATTGGGAACCTCATGATGATCCGTTACTATAACATCAATACCCGAAGATATCGCATAGGCTATCTCTTCATGGTTGGAGATGCCGCAGTCCACAGTTATGACAAGTTTTGTTCCATCTTTTATGATTTTATCGATTGCTGTCCTGCTGAGACCATATCCCTCTTCAATCCTCCCCGGGATATAATATGTTACATCATCATGAATTTCTCTGAGAAATTTTATGAGAATTACCGTGGATGTGATGCCGTCCGCGTCGTAATCACCATAGACAACAATCTTTTCTTTCCTGGAGATTGCTTCTATCAACCTGTCAACGCCCTTCTCCATATCCTTCATAAGGGAGGGGCTGTGCAGTTGCTTCAGGGAAGGGAAGAGGAATTCCTTGGCGCGATCCGTGGTCGTTATGCCGCGGTTGATCAATATCTGTGATATAATAGGATTGATGTCCAGTTCCCTGGTCAGGAGATCCCGAATTGTCGGGACTGCGTGGGTATTCGGAAATTTCCAGCGGGTGATTGGTAACATGTTTTTCCTGTCATGATCGGATTAGATTCGGAATATAGTTAAGGCATCATACCATGTCAAGGAGGGATTTATGATTCTGTCGATTAATGGTCTTTTCGCCCAATCTCTGCGTTATGCTCAAAAAATAATCCTCGAAATATCAACTATATGCACCCCAAGGGCATTTCCTGCGGGGCACCTGTGGTTATTTTTTTCGCATGCCTTGATCTTGAATAAAGATCCTCATAAATCAACAAAATCATTTATTTCCTTGATGTTTTAAAAGCCGGATGTTACGAATAACGCATGAAGGAAAAGGGTGTAATAAAAAAGGATCTGAGGTTAAACCGCAGGGATATTGCGTATGTCAAATATATCCTGGAGGGATATGAAGGCCTCGCGACCGTCACAACCATCGACAGAAGCGAATCCGTCGTGCAGTTTTCCATACTGCCCGATTTTGCCTCCGATGTTGACGGAATACTCGGGGCGTTGAAAAAAGAAATAGATATCTTCGAGATTTGTGGAGGAGAAAGATAATGAAAAGATTGTACATGTACTTTTTGATCATGCTGTTTGTTCCTTTTATTCTTGGTATGGGTTCTATGACAGGTGATGATTCTCCTGACAAGATTCCCGTCACTGAAAAGAAGTTCAGCGCCACCTTTGTTGATCAGATGGATGTCGTTACCAGGTGTACGGAAGTAAGCATAGAGGGAAAGACCTTTGTCGAGGGAGTAAAAGGGGAGGGCACCTACACTATTCCCTTCGAAAAAATCAAGAGTGTCGGCTTCTTTTTGAAGGATGGGAAGCTTAAGGGCTTAGTCCTCCTGAGAAACAACAACAGAGATGAACTGATCCTCAATAAAGATTACAAGGTGTATGGCAGGACAAGTTATGGAACATTCCAGATAGGTATTTTGGATCTCAGAAAGATGATAATGGGTGAATAAGGATGGAGGTATTCGCCTGGCAGCCCGCCAGGCGAATGGATGATGTAATTATCAGACGGCCTTTTTGACAGCTCCGGAACGCAGGCACCGGGTACAGACCTTCATTCTCTTTACTGCTCCGGTCTTTGGATTCACAACGCGCAGTTTCTGAAGATTGGGATACCAGACCCTCTTTGTTTTATTATGCGCGTGGCTTACACTGTTTCCTACTACAGGCCCTTTGCCGCAGACCTCACAAAATCGAGACATAATGAACTCCTTTCAAGAAAATCAAGCC
>JAFDAR010000209.1 GCA_019313735.1 Deltaproteobacteria bacterium
AATCTCGTGCAGAAATGCAACGTGAACCTCGACAACATCTTCATCAAAGCACAAAAGAAGCTTGGGGCAAGGATCGATGAACCTGGGACGGTAAGTCCAAGGGTGTTGAAGCACGTTATCGACGAAGGCCGCTTCTGCGAGGATTCAATCGTTGCAGACTACTACGGTGGCGTTCTCGCTTCATCGAAGTCTGAGGTCGATCGCGATGACAGAGGCGTAGCCATTCTCGCGACAATCAAGCCTCTTTCGATTTACCAGCTTCGCCTCCACTATTTGTTCTACTCAATCGTCTACAGCATCTATAACGGCAAAGGGAAAAGCTTGGGGACCGATAGAGAACAAATGAGCGTGTACATCCCAATATCCGTCTACTTGCAGGCAATGGACTTTGCTCCGCACGAAAATCCCGCCGCAATCCTCAGTCACTCAGTCGAAGGGTTGGTACGATCAGGACTTGTCGAACCGACCTACAAATATGGCGAAAAAGAGCACCTATCCAAGATATTCCCAGGGGCGACAGAAGCCGGGCTCATCATGGCTCCAAACGTGCACGGTGCGGAGGTATTCCTTTGGGGACAGGGCATCAAGGGCGCAACCGGTCATGAACTCGTTCAACCTACTCTGAAGCTTCCTCCGCCGGAGTTTGCAATTCCAAGCGGCGCACTGCCGATAAAAAGCTAACCGTTGCTAATCAGCCGACGCAAAAAGCCGCGCGGCTGATTAGCAACGGTTAGGGTGATGTGAATAGATGGCGGTTAAGAGAATCAAAATGGCATATCAGCAACAGGCGAATAAACCAATATACCTCTTGGCAACGGGTACAATTGAGTGTGGAAATTTTAAATACTGTGGCCGCTACAAAGATGAATTCAAGTCTTTTTTTGTCAGAATATGCGACCTGGTGCATGATAAGCATGGAATCGACGAGTATGACGTTTCAAAATATAAGTACTGGAATGCGATCAATATATATAATGACTACATAAGTTTATAGATTTTCCAAGTTTTTAAGGACGTGCCTCAAGTTCTCATGAGTTTGGGCCAAATATCGGCGAAAAGGAGGTCCCTATGCCAAACAATTTGACGGATTTCATGGAAAAATGGGCCGGCACCAATGATGGTCTTTCACTGTATGACGTCGGTGTGGCAACCAAAGCCGTTCATGATATAGTTCAAAATGAGGACCGAACGACAGCTCTAGTGGCAAACACGTTTTGGCAGTCCTACCTGAACTCTGATGCTTTCGCTAGGGACGCCATGAAATTAGGAATAGACCCTGCTGCTACCCTTTTGCACGAAGCACTAGTTGTTCCTCATGGAGTAAACCGCTACAGCCTTTTGTTGACCGCCCCGAACGTGACCTACGGCGAGCCGCGAACCTACATAGTAGATGTGGACAGCTATTGTCTCAGGGAGGGGTGGCAAAGAGCGATGGAAAAACGAGTCAAAAAGCTGGAATCGGTTGGGAAGGAATTCCGCCCCTTTCAGATGCTTTCCTATTTCAGACTGGAAGACAGAGTTGCATCAGAAGCAATGCAAGGCCAGCCGTTTACCGTAGTCGCTGTTAATACATATAAGGACGAACTAACAAGCGTTCCAAGCCCGATTGCAAGTGTATCAATTAGTGGTTCCGCTGGGCCAGGCTCATCAACGGCCGGTGCCGTGGTGCAGGACCACGCGCACCGTGCCGGCGTGACGGCGGCTGCCCACGCGATTCCAAAGAACGCTTCGATTTCCATCGCCGGACAGGGTGCCAGCCTCGTTTCGCGAGACGATATTTACACCGATAGTTGCTTCCTGGAAGTCAATCCTCCTCCGCAAGCGAAGCCCACTAACGGCCCGTTGACTCTGGCCCCGCGAAGCAACGAACCAGTATTCTTTGAGGGAATGACATCTGGTTCACAAAGCACAAGGGTGGTTGCTTACAACCACGAATTGCCCTACCTGGATCCCTACCTACAGCAGACGGTACGAACGGAGCAAGTTACTGCTCTGGGTGACAGCGGCAGCGCCTTGCTTGATACAAACGATTACATCATTGGTTTTGCATACAGCCGCAGTGGACCTCAGGCGCCTGCGCCTTACTCTTCATGGATCTGGGCCAATGCCGTGTTTAACAAACACAATTTAAGCGTATACTGACGCGATTGGAGGAAAAATGAGCATTTGGAGCTTATGGAAGTCAGAATCCAAGGAATACACTCATGGCCTGCTCGCACCGAGCAAGATGCCTGTTGGCATAGTCAGTCAACCTGTTCAAGCGCACCTTCACTATGTTCAGGTGACACTCCGCCGTATGAGGATTGTCCATTCGCGGATCGCTTGGAAAAAATACCATGCGGCGGTCTACGGGGACATTGCCTTATGGCATGGATCAGGTAAGATGATCAACTTCAAACAGTTCATCTCTCCACCAGACCTACAGGATGTCGATAGTATACACACGGACCACGTAATTGTATCGAATCAACCGCTGTTTGGGCCGACTCCTTACCGTGGAGGTCCTTTGCAACTAAATGTGGCGTTGCTGTCTGTTCTGTCGGCTGATCTTGTTGGTCCCTTCCTAGGGATTCTGTCAGAAC
>JAFDAR010000210.1 GCA_019313735.1 Deltaproteobacteria bacterium
GAGAAACTATATTGCACGATGTGCAACAGTCTTACCGTAGTTGAGGGGACATTGTGAATACCAAACAGGATAAAGTAATGCGACTGGAGGAGGCTGTAAGGGAGTATGTTCGGGATGGTAGTCATATCTCTATAGGGGGATTTACTATAAACAGAAATCCAATGGCCGCTGTGTATGAGATTATTCGTCAAAAGGTTAGAAATCTTCATTTGTATGTTCATTCCAATGGTCAGGGGGCCGATGAACTTATCGGCGCAGGCTGTATAGAGAAGATAGAGATTGGTTATGGTGGAAATGGAAAGTTCGCGGCGACCTGTATCCGATTCAAGAAGGCCGTTCAGGAAGGGACCATTGAGATTGAAGATTATTCAAATTATCAGATGACCCTTCGGTTTCTTGCCGGATCAATGGGGTTGCCTTTTCTCCCGACGCGTTCTTCATTGGGGACTGATATCATAAATAAATGGGGTTTTTCGAGAGGGATGAGAAAGAACGATCCGAAAATACCCAATCAAAAGCTGGTTGTCATGGACAGTCCTTTTGGAGACTGGATGGATACGGAGAAGGTGGTTCTGGTCCCCGCGATAAACACAGATGTTACAATCCTTCATGTCCAGAAGGCCGACAGACAGGGTACCGGAAGGATTATGGGTCTTACCTTTGCGGATGTTGAACAGGCAAAATCGGCAAAGCGCCTTATCATAACCTGTGAGGAACTGGTTGAAACGGATGATTTGAGGTCCACTCCAGACCAGAATCAGATTCCCTTTATAAACGTGGATGCGGTTGTGCATGTACCTAACGGCGCCTATCCTACAGCGTGTTATAAATATTACGATTACGATCCCGTCTACCTGAATGACTATGCCCGGGCGGCTCATGATGAACAACTTTTCAAGGAGTATCTTGAGGAGTATGTCTATAGTGTCAAAGAGCAGAAAGAGCTTATAGCCCTGGTGGGGAAGGAGCGTATTGAAGCAATAAAGGCGGATCCGCGTACCGGGTATGCCGTAAATCTGAAGAGAAGCTGATCAGGGGAAGAAAAATGGAATATACTTCGAGAGAAATGATGACGATAGTCGCCGCTAGGGAGATCAAAGACGGAGATATCGTGTTCTGCGGTACCGGGATTTCGATGCTGGCGGCAATGGCGGCGAAGAATATAAATGCCCCGAATAGCATAATATTTTTTGAGACGGGATCTATTGATGCGAAGCTGGAGGAAATTCCCCTGGCGGTTGCGGATCCACGTGTTATGTATCGGTCTTCATCAAACAGCGGTTTGCTTGATGCATTTGCAACAATGCAGAACAGGATCACGGGGGAACATGTCATAGGTATCCTGGGAGCAGCGCAGATCGATAAATTCGGGAATGTCAATTCCACAGTCATTGGAGATTATTTCAGTCCCACGGTCCGTTTTCCAGGAAGTGGTGGCGCTTGTGATGTTGCGTCCTTTGTTCCGAGGAGCATCACATTCATGCAGCATGAAAAAAGGAAATTTGTAAACAAGGTGGATTATTTGACGAGTCCGGGACACCTTACCGGGAGTGATGGCAGGAAGAGGGCAGGGCTTGCTCCTGGGGGACCGCAAATGGTTATCACTAACATGGCTGTGATGCGTTTTGACGATGAGACAAAGGAGATGTATCTGGCCGGTTGCTATCCGGGGATAAAAAATGAGGAAATTCTGGAAAACATGGAATTTGAAGTTGATGTTTCCCAGGCGCAAGAGGTAGCACCTCCTACTGCCGGGGAATTGAAGATCTTAAGAGAGAAGTGTGATCCCCAGAGATTAATTTTGTAGGAGGTGTTGTAGTGTACCCATTGATGATCCAATAATGAACTTAGAGTGGGGAGGTGATAACTGGTAACAAAGAGGGGGGAAGGCGTCACAATAAAATACCCGAAAGAAGGAGCTTTTATCTCGTTGCTGGTAAAAAACTTAGAGGGAAGGAACATGGAACCTCTTCTAAAAAGATTAGACCCCAAGACGGGAAGCAATGGACTCTATGCACATGCTGGAAGAATTCGGCATGTCATCTCCGGTAGTTTTGATCTAAGGGGTGGCGATAAGGTTTACAACTTGAGTGAGGGGGACAGCTTTTATTTCGATTCCAGCCGGCAGCACGGGTTTATTAATAACAGCGAAGAGCTGGCAGAGATACTGTGGGTGATTAGCCTACCTACTTACTAAACAGTAAAAGGGAGAAACAGCACCAGTATCAACTTGAGGTGTCATCCTTAAAACAGAAAAATTGGGAAGTGAAAAATGGGTGCTCGTTGGTAATCAATATAAAAACTCAACTTTCGGGTTTAGATTTCATTGATAATGAGTTTGTTCTTTGACAGATTGACATAATTGAGTGCTGCTTCCATTACCGTATCAAAGAACGCCTGTGCTGTTTTTTCGCAGAAAGCGCCCATTTCACGAAGGCGATCCGCTGCCAGAGTGAGGATTCGGTACAATGCTTCAACGAACGATATGTCGCCAAGTTCATCGCAACAGGTATAGAATAGATCACCGAAGGTTCGATGATCTGTTTCCAGGCGACACCGGTAGGC
>JAFDAR010000211.1 GCA_019313735.1 Deltaproteobacteria bacterium
ACATTTAATGAGTTTGCCACGTTTACTTCAACAGGGACGGTCAATATAGGGAGCGATTCTGTCTCAAGGTCCATAACCCTTTTTCAACCCCTGACCGCGATGAAACTTTACAGAACCATTGAGGGTGAGATGACCCCTGACAACGTCAGCTCCGTAATCGGGTCACACGGAAGCGAAGAGATTGATGAAGACGTGGCCATAAAGGTGACCGGAACCGAGCGGGTCATCTCAGCTTTTGTGCCTGAAGATGTTTACATGCAGGAAAGCCTGGGCGCCGTTGACTGGGGCTCCGGTATCAGCCCACTGCAGACCTTGTGGCTGGAATCGGAACACCAACTCAGGTATGATCTCCAGACCAAGATACGTTTTACGGACGTGGAAGACGATCTTTCAGAGACTGAGCCGCCGCTGAACCATCCGGGAAACTACATGCCGGGGTTGTCCTTCAGAGTTAGACAGACTTCCGGTGACAGTGGATATTCCTACTACGGTCTCTCCATCATGAGAGGCATACAGGGCATGGCCAAGCACACCACAGGGTCCGGGTGCAGTGAGGAAACTTATTACACTGAAGACGACGATATCCCCGACTCAATCTATGACGATCATGGTTCGACAACTGCTGCGGATCCTATCGAGTGCGCGGGTTTCCCCGAGGCTCAGAGGGGTGTGGTTCCTATTCTCCCTGGGAACGGATGGCGTACGCGCCCCTGGTGGATCACGAAGTGGTAGATGTATACTATGAGACTGTTAACGTTGAGGGTCATGACGTTGAGGTAGTTTATGAGGGAAGCGGTGGAACGTCGATATCGGTCTGGAAGCTCACGGATAAATACGGCCTTTTCAAAACTTATGAGGTAGAGGGTATCACGGTACTCGGGCTTCCCGGGGCGGTAGTGGTAAGGGACCCGGATACCGTAAGCGGGGATGACCCGATCGGGAAACCGGTCGGCCCCCCGGTCGAGAAACTGGTTGCCGGAGAATCGGATGTCCCTGTAGGCTATATCATGCCTCCTGACCAGGGAGTGGGTTACCATTATGGTGAATATCTACGAGATGGTGTCCAACTGTAATCCTGATAACCCCGAGCAAAGAGTGAATGCCCTGACCGCCTTTTTCGCGAGTCCCGGCAACGATGTCGGCACACCCGGTAACGCATCTTCGACCGATCTGAGCAGAAAGAAGCTGGACAGAGGCATCATCAAGTGGCCCGATCAGGGCGATTACTTTACCCAGGTTGTCTGGGGAAGAGGGCTTGCCGATAAAAAGGAGGCCTATACCAGTAAAACGGTTACGCACTCTATCCTCGGATGTGGAGCGGTTACTCACAAGCTGGTGGAAATAGGTTATGACGGCGCGGGTGATCCGACTGTGGTATATTCGCCAACATTCACGACTGAAGACTACAATTTCAACACACAGGACATCCCGGAGTTCGGCGCGCACACCCTCGGTATCAACGCAGATGCCAGTGCCCCGGTCGAACAGAGAGAAACCGTCTATTTTGACGACTTCGCCTGGAGGTTTATTCAGGGAACAGGGGGTGAATAATGGCCCAGTAGATAATCACAAACTATTTTCGGTTTCCGGCGGATAAAAAAGGAGTCTCTGTGTGCTAACGTTCATCCTTCAGCGGTATCTTTTTGATTACTACCAAGTGCTCTCGATCGTAAACACGGTTTACTATTTGTTTATCCTGCTCGGCATCTTTACCGGCCTTTTTTTCTTTTACAGAAGGATGTTGCAGGCGGGCTATCCGAAGCGAAAGGTTGACTCTTTCGTCCTTATGATGGTCATCTTCTTTTTCCCCCTCGGTTATATAAGCAGCAGGGCCGGGGGCATTCTGCACTATCCTTTGGAAAGCTGGAGTCTGCAACTGCTTTATAACCAGATTGTCTCCGGAACCCTTCACACCTTTCACGCCTGCCTGATCCTGCCTGTAGCCTTTTTTCTCCTTCTGACAGTTCTTTTCAGATTTGCCGAGATGCGCGTTGTTGACATGGCTTTTATGCACGTGCCCCTGGCGCACGCGATCGGCAGGCTGGGCTGTTTATCCGCCGGTTGCTGCTGGGGAAATACCCTCAGTTTCACTCTCTTTGGTAGTCACTTCTCCTTTACAAATCCTGTCCCCCTTTACGCAATCCTGGCCAATCTGGCCATATTTCTTGTTTTAAGGCGGGCCTACAGCCGGATTTACATGGGTGGGGTTGCTCAACAAGCGGCATCCGGAACCTTGTCTGATCAAACGGGCCTTTTCATCCGGATTCGCGAGCTGCTCGCGTGGCCCATTGATCTTATACGAAACAAGGGTGGGGTAGTTGGGGGATATCTGGTTCTGTATGGTGCTGTCAGGTTCTTTATGGAGTTTATCAGAACGAACAAGATAGAGGCATTTGGTCTCACCCAGCCTCAGATTGTCATGCTCGTTTTTATAATGACGGGCACTCTTATCCTTCTGCTCACACAAACAAACCCGCGATATTCGGTCTCTTCTTCGGAAGTCCCTTTAGAGCTGCTATCATCCGGAAGCAAAACGGAGCGTAAGCCTCATAGTCTATTGCTGGAATCGCGGACAAACCGGTATCTTCCACTGGTTTCATATCTGATCTGCATGTTTGTTTTCATGGGCACTGTCTTGTATCTGGTCAGGTATGGTTATGTCAGGTGGCCATTTACCGGTTCCGCCAGATTGGCCACGGTGTACGCCAGTATAGTAACTTACCTGCCGCTGTTTATCCTGGCCTGGCTGTCTCTTTTGTGGCTCAAATGGGCAAGGATTCCATTTGTGAAACAGTTTGGCTGGAAGAAATTTTCAAATATATTTTTTGTCGGAATTATTATCAGCGCCTGGTATTCAATGTATCTGCTCATGAGAAATCCCGTGGATATCTCAAGGACGGCTGTATGGCTGCCAGTTATCATTCTCAGCCTGCTGAACGCGTTCAGCGAGGAAATCTTCTACAGACTTACTCTTTTTGAACTCCTCGGGAAATTCGTCAGGTCGACACTTTTTGTCAATGTTATTCAAAGCGCTGCCTACGCCCTTCCGCATTATTTCATAGGCGGCCTGCAGTTTGCCTCGTTTGCTTTTTTGTATGGGATGCTTCTGGGGTTGATTAAGGAGAAAAACGAAAGCATTATTCCATGCGTAGTGTGCCATTTCATCATAGATCTCGGCAGCATCGGAGCCCCCCTGCTGTTAAGATCTGCAATCTATTTTTGATGGTCATGGTCCCTCCATGACCCCTGACCCCATCTACCTGACCCCACTATATTTCCAGACTTCTCTTAATTCTTTCGGCTATCTTTCTTACCCTCTCCATGGCTTCATCCTCGTTGATTGTAAGAAGCCTGCGGCCTTCCATTACTATCCTGCCGTTTATAATCACAGTCTCAACGTCTGATCCTCCCGCGGCATAGACGATGTGGGAATATTCGTCATACATCGGGGTAAGGTGGGGTTTGTTCAGGTCGATAATTATAATATCCGCTTTCATGCCCGGCTTTAATGATCCTGTGATATTTCCCATCCCCAACACCCGGGCGCCATCTCGAGTTGCCATCCGCACTACTGTCTTCGCGGACATAACCGTGGGGTCGAGCATTTCGATCTTTTCAAGCTTTGCGGCCGTGCTCATTTCGCCGAACATGTCGAGGTTATTGTTACTGGCACAGCCGTCGGTTCCCAGCCCGACAGTGATACCATGTTCCAGCATGCTTGATATGGGGGCAACTCCGGAAGCCAGCTTCATGTTACTTCTGGGATTATGAACTACCTTGCAGCCGTGATCGGCGAAGATCTTTATGTCTTCTTCATCCATACAGACACAGTGGAAGGCGAAAAAACGCTCATCAAGACAGCCGATATCTCTTAGAAATAAGGTTGCCCTTTTACCGAATTTTTCCTTTAATTGCTTTGCCTCCATCTTATTTTCAAGAAAATGGGTCGCGAAGGGGACGTTGTATTCATCGGCCAGGG
>JAFDAR010000212.1 GCA_019313735.1 Deltaproteobacteria bacterium
ACAAAACCGGCCCCGATTACAGAAACTTTTCTTTTCATTTTACATCTCCAGTTTAGAAATTTGTAACTCACGTAGTCAGGCTGTCCCGACCAGTCGGGATTAGGCTGAAGGTGGATAGGCTGAAGGTGGTTAGTTAGTGCCTACAGCCTGAACAACCTGAATAGACAGCCTGCCCAGATGAACAGTCACTATAAAAGTATTCACGCCTTCCCCCGCGGATAAACATGAGACGTTATATCATACAGTCAAATTTTGGCAAACCTTTCTTGATACACTCCCGGATCCATCTTTCTTGACTTGAACGGCCATTTTCATATATGGAGAGAATCTCTCAGGAAGGAGTTATAAATCATGGAAAAAACAACGGCTATACTGCTGCTGTCCTGCCCGGATCAAAAGGGGATTGTGGCGGGGATATCCCGCTTTATCGCAGAGTACAATGGCAACATACTGGATGCCGCCCAGTATTCGGTTCAGCCTGAAAATATGCTGTTCATGCGGGTGGAGTGGGATATGGAGGGATTTGCCATCGCCCGTGACGAGCTGAATGACGCGATCGCGCCCCTTGTGAAAAAGTTTGGAATGAGATGGAATATACATTTCTCCGATTATATGCCGAAGATGGCAATATTTGTTTCCAGACATCTCTACTGTTTTCACGATCTCATACTGAGACACCAGATGGGGGAATTCAGGGCGGAGATACCCCTCGTAATAAGCAATCATCTCGATCTGAAGCCGCTGGCCGATCACTTTGGTCTTCCCTACAGATATTATCCCATTACGCCGGAAAACAAGATGGAGCAGGAAAAGAAAGAGATTGCCGAACTGGAGAAAGAGGGAATAGACCTGATCGTCCTGGCCCGCTACATGCAGATATTAAGCAATGAATTTGCAAGCAGGTATCATGGGAGGATAATCAATATACATCACTCGTTTCTGCCGGCATTCGCGGGGGGCGATCCCTACCAGCAG
This sequence comes from Deltaproteobacteria bacterium, assembly GCA_019313735.1. Taxonomy (GTDB): domain Bacteria; phylum Desulfobacterota; class Syntrophia; order Syntrophales; family UBA2210; genus UBA2210. The sequence goes on from JAFDAR010000212.1 coordinate 976, forward strand.
GCGTATAACAGGGGAGTGAAGATCATCGGCGCCACCAGCCATTACGTCACGAAGACGCTGGACGAAGGGCCCATAATCGCGCAGGATGTTATAAAGATCACGCACAAGGATTCGGTGGACAATATGAAACTCAAGGGAAAAGATCTGGAGAGAACCGTTCTCGCGAAGGCGGTCAGACTCCATCTGGAACACCGGATACTGGTTTATGGCTCAAAGAGCATCATCTTCGATTAATCCTCAGATAAAGAATCTCATTACATGGATTACCAGACAAACAGCGAAAAACTTAAAGAAGGTCTTGCCGGGGGCATCGGCAAGGGGTGGAAGGGTTTTGTCTGGATGATGGAGATAATCCTTCCGGTATCCTTCCTGACCGCGCTTCTCGCGTGGAGCGGATGGATGGAAAGGGTTGATTTCGTGATTAAGCCGGTTATGGGGTTTTTGAGCCTTCCAGGTATTGCCGCGCTCCCGCTGCTTATGGGGGCGCTTACCGGTATATATGGTGGAATTGCCTCCATGGCGGTCCTTCCTCTCAACGCGGGGCAGATGACCTTGATAGCCGTCTTTCTCCTTATAGCGCACAATCTGATTCAGGAAGGCATGATCCAGGGAAAATCGGGCATGGGGATTCTAAGAGCCACACTTTTCCGTCTTGTCTTCGCTGTCGTTACCGTGCTTATCATAGCGCCCTTCATAAATACAACCGGACAGAGTGTCGCCGCCGCGATGACTGTCCCGCATTCCAGTCAAACGTTCACGGATATGCTCAGCCAATGGTGGCATGTGATGTGGAGACTGGCCATAAAGATACTTTTCATTATTATGTTTGTGCTTACGATGGTAGAAATACTCAAAACATTCGGGTGGATAGACCATATTGTCAGATTTATCTCTCCCGTTTTGAAGATTATGGGACTGAGCCGGAGGGTTGGCATTCTCTGGATAACTGCCATTGTGTTCGGATTGGCCTATGGCGGGGCGGTAATCGTCGAAGAGGCAAAAAGGGGGAATCTTACCGGTGAAGAACTGGAGAGGCTTCACCTCTCCATCGGCATCAACCACTCCATGATTGAAGACCCCGCGCTGTTTCTTCCCTTTGGCATAGGTCTGTTCTGGCTATGGATTCCGCGTCTGCTGATGGCGATAGTCGCAGTGCGTCTGCTTGCATTGTGGCGTAGCTTCGCCGGGCCGAAAAAGAGTTGACAGACCTTCGGGTATTATAATAGATTTCACCATACAGTGGGGTTGAGAGAATGTGTTCTTGGCTTCAAATTGAAGCTCCCCACAATCCCGTATAAGCGGGATTAAGAAAAAATATTTATTTTTTTATTCGCTCGCTGTTCAATTCAAATACTGAGGAGGAAATGCTATGGGCACAGAAATTGATCGTCTTATTGAGGAGCAGGTTAAGAAGTGGGAGATCTCGAAGGAGAGGAGAAAAAATAAGGAAGGAGCGCACCTGCCTGTCATAACCGTCGAGAGAGAACCGGGAAGCATTGTAACTGATCTGGTTCAGCGAATCTCACAGGAACTGAAGCTCGATATCATAGACGCCAGAATCATACATGAAGTGGCCGCAGTTTACTGGACAACTGGGTGCTGTATCTTGGGAGAACGCGGTTCCTCCTGGCGGATGAGTATGTACACCACCTGACAAAGGTTATAGGTACCATAGGAGAGCAGGGGGGCGCTATTGTTATCGGGAGGGGCGCCAACCTGATTCTTCCTCCGGATGATACCCTCAGGGTGAGATTCATCGCGCCCATGGAGACGAAGATACGTAATATAATGCGGGAGTTTGGCCTCACTGAAGAGGATGCGAAGAAGCAGATCCTCCTGAAAGAAGCGGAGCGCAAGGACTCGGTGAGAAAAAACTTCAAGGTGGATATAGAAGATCCCATCAATTACGACCTCATCATAAATACGGAATCTCTGGGGACAGAGAATATTGTCGGTATTATAAAATCGGCGCTGAAGTTCAAAAAAATTCCTTCCAGACGCAAGACCGATCTGAAATAGACCCCTGTGGAATAGAGGGCCTGCCGAACCCGGGTGCAAATTTGAGGAGAAAGGAAACAGACAGTGATTATCCGCCATTATGAAGATGTGGAAGCGGTTCAGATGATGAAGGGCGTCAAAAAAAGAGTTGTCATAGGAGAACGGGAAGGCGCACCCAATTTTATCATGAGGATATTTGAGCTGGAACCGGGGGCATCCAGTCCTCTGCACGACCATCCCTGGGAACACGAGATATTTGTGCTGAAGGGGAAGGCCGCGGCCAGGGACAGCGCCGGAGATGAAACCCCTGTGGGGGAAGGGACCACCATCTTCATCCCGCCCGGTGAGGAACACTGTCTGATAAATAAAGGCGAAGGAGTTTTTCGCTTTATGTGTCTTATACCGACGGGCGTGGAAACGTAACCGTTTACGGTTTACAGTTACCGGTTCACGGTTGAAAAAACATAATCAGCATAGAGTTTGTCTGACTTTTGCCGGGCTTTCAACTCTTTGTGGTTTTTTAGCATCTCGCTTGAATCCTCGGATCCTTGGCCCCTCGAACCCTTTTCTATATATGATTATCTTATCTGAACAATCTCCCCATTCATCAGCGTGAGTATGTGGAGGGGCCTTTCCGCGTCTCCTGTCCCGGAAAATGAAGTCATTCCTGTTATGCCTGTTATCAGATCTGCCATTATTTTTGTCGCATCGTACGCTAACGCCTCCATATTGCCAGGTTCCCTGCCGCACGCGACATAAAAACGATCTATGAAATCCCTGACCTCCGGGCGGGCGCTGTCCAGGAAAAAGCAGTCGGTAAAGATCGCCCCTTCAAGATACTCGCTGTTCTTCTTCAGGATATCCGGAGAATTCCAGATGCTTGTTCCCAGGAGTTGCGCCAGTTGGGGGGCTATCATGCTCGCGATGAAACAGGAATCTGGTATAAAGAGCGCGTCAAAATCCACGATCGGGACAGGCTTTTCTCCGGACGCCTCATCCTCTTCAGAAAAGTTCAACCCGGTTAACGCCTTTATTTCCTTGCCGAAGTCGGTCTGCTTGCCACTGTATGACTCCACACCGCGTATCTGTCCTCCCTGCCGCAGCACCTCATCCCAGAACAGGTTCATCATCTCTGTTCCATAATTATCGTCGGGATATAAGATAGCGAAATTCTTTATGCCGAGGTTCTCGATGGAATATGTAACAAGAGTCCTTACCTGCATCTCGCCGGTAAGAAAATATCGAAAAACATATTCACCTGTCTCGGTAATATCTTTTCTCTGGGTCAGAGTTATTATGGGGACGCCCAGTTCCTGAGCCTCTTTGGCTGCTTCAAGGGCCGCCGCGCTTCCGAGTGGACCTGTTATGCCGACAACATGATGTTCACTGGCCAGCCTTTTCACCGCTTCCCTGGCAGTGTCGGGATCACCTTTCGAGTCTTCTATGAAGAGCTGTATGGGGGTGTCACGCTCCGGGTCGAATATGCCGGAAGCGAGAATAACGGCATCAAGCGCCTGGTTTCCATAGGTGGCATATTTTCCGGTAAGGGGAAGAACACACCCGACCGCGTATGGGTTTACCAGCTTCATGGCGGCAATTCTCCGGCGCAGGGCCTCACCCTTTTTGAACAGGGGATGTCCCTTGTAACCGAAGAGAAACCTGCTTAGATATTCATCCGCCTTCTCAAAATCCCTGATATCGGAAGATGCCACAGCGAGCGCGTAGAGAAGATACCCCGAGGGATATCCCCACCAGTAATCCTTTTTTATCTCTTTAAGCTGATCGAGTGACAGTCCATCGGCGATAATGGCTTCAATCTTCTTCCTTACAGATTGTTCAAGCGCTGCATCCGGTCCGCTCTCCAGTGATTTCATGTACCAGTCGAATGCCGCCCTGTTGTCGCCTGCCTTTGCAAGGTTGTCGCCCGTCAATGATTCCATTTCTCCGGCACCGGGCCGGGGGAATTTACCCACTGTAATCCTTGCGCATCCGGCGGCAAACAGTATCAGCACGGCGCACAGGACACACAATATTTGTTGTTGCCTTTTCATCATAATCTCATTTGTACAGCGAGCCTGTATATCTCAGAATCAATAAAAACAGACAGTTCATGATTATACTTGAGCGCGGAGTTTGTCAAATAGAATGATGGGGTCA
>JAFDAR010000213.1 GCA_019313735.1 Deltaproteobacteria bacterium
AAAAAGAATCCTGCTTCAGGTCAAAGTGGAAGATGTTGTTGAAGCTGATCAATTGTTTACCATTCTTATGGGCGAAGAAGTTGAACCAAGAAGAGATTTTATACAGAGCAATGCTCTTGAGGTAAGCACGCTCGATATCTAAAGAAAACTTTTGGAAACAATATGCTGAACACAATATCAATAGGAGCCAGAGACATACCGGACGCCTGGTTTCAGTGCGTATACAGTATCATAAGCAAGGGGCACAGATATAAAATAGACAGGGGCAGTTATGAGGGACAGGAGAGGCTTGAGTTTGATTATATAACAGTTCACATAAAACATCCCGGCATACGCCCGCTTCTTCCCGACATACCCCCATCTCTAGGAATTCCAAACCCCGTAGCCGACGGATACCTGGAGGAATACCTTCCTTATCTTATGACCTCTGAAAAACAGCCCACCGAAGATTACACCTACGGCCAGTATCTTGAATCACAGATCGCAGAGGTAATCCGCATGTATAAAGAGGATGGTCATGGCACAAATCAGGCATACATGACAGTAGGTAATCCAGAGGCTTTATATCTAAAAGATCCTCCCTGCCTGCGTGGAATTGATACCCGTATCCGTTATGGAAAGCTTCATTTCATGGTTTACTTCAGGTCCTGGGATCTGTGGGGAGGTTTTCCAGCCAATCTCGGAGCCATACAGATGTTAAAAGAATATATGGCAGAAGAGATAGGTGTTGAAGACGGTGAAATAATAGCTGCCAGCAAGGGCCTTCATCTGTATGATTACATCTGGGAACTGGCCAAGCTGAGAACCATGCAGGAATCCTCGGTTATAGACGGCACAAAAAACTGATAGCAATAGTTTCAAAGTAAATTTCTATCTTTTTTGGATTACCCGCCCTACAGCTTCCGGTTCAGGGGCAAACCCCCGGCGAAGGGTGTTTTCTGCAACATTTCGAGGCACCATAAACTGCAGAAGATAGTCCGGGCCTCCGGACTTGGAGCCCACGCCTGACATCTTGAATCCCCCAAATGGATGCCTTCCCGCAATTGCGCCGGTGCATCCGCGGTTTATGTAAAGGTTTCCAACCCGAAATTCCTTTCGGGCCAGAGCAATGTTTTCAGGGCTTCTTGAGCACAGGCCGCCTGTCAGAGCATATTGTGTGTTGTTTGCGACTTTCAGCGCCTCCACAAAATCTTTGACTTTAATAATGGACAGGACAGGGCCGAAGATTTCCTCCTGGGCAAGCCTGTGTTCCGGACGAATATTCGTGAAAATGACCATTGGCACATTGTGTCCTTTTGAGTCGGGTATGTCTCGCTCAAGGATACATTCGCCTTCTTTTTTCCCCGTTTCGATGTAATTAAGAATTTTATTTTTTGCTTCAGCATCAATAACTGCTCCCATAAAATATCTGGGGTTTTCCGGAGAACCCATCTCTATGCTTTCTGCAGCATCTTTAAGCCGTTTGACCAGCTTGTCGTAGTTTTCCTCGAGCACAATCAGCCTGGAACAAGCGGAACATTTTTGTCCCTGATAACCAAAAGCAGACTGAAGGATGTAGACCACGGCTTCATCCAGATCAGCGTCAGCATCCACGATAATAGCGTTTTTCCCGCCCATTTCAGCAATCACATTCTTTACGTGCGTAACGCCCTCAGGCGTTTTGCCGGCGGATTCGATTATCCTGAGCCCAACCTCCTTGCTTCCTGTAAATGCAATGAGTGCCACATCCGGATGGGTTACAAGGAGGTCGCCCATTTTACTTCCTGCACCTGGAAGAAAATTCAGAACTCCGCGCGGCATTTTGATCTGTTCAAAAATGTTGTAAATCATTGAGCCGATAACAACACTTTGGGATGAAGACTTAAAAACCACTGTGTTTCCAGTCACCAGAGCCGCGCACGTCATTCCCATTGAGATAGCAAGAGGAAAGTTCCAGGGAGCTATCACCACAGCCACACCTCGTGGTTCATAAAAAAGATGGCTCATTTCTCCTGGGACGTTTCCCATCCGGCGAGGCGAGGAAAGACGAATCATTTCCCTTCCATAATATTCAAGAAAGTCAATGGCTTCGCAGACACCGGCGTCTGCTTCGCTCCAGTTCTTGCCCACTTCATATACCTGAAGCGCGGTCAGCTCATAGCGCATTTTGCGAGTCAGCGCAGCTGCCTTAAAAAGATACTCAGCCCTTTCTTTCGGATCTGTATCTCTCCACTGGCTAAAGGCTGCTTTTGCAGCAGAAACAGCCCGCTCAGCCTCATTTTTTCCTGCTGATGCCGAGATCCCGACGACCTCATTTAAATCGTTCGGATTTGTCGAGCGGATTTCTTCCCCGGTTTTTTTCTTTTTGCCGTCAATAAAAAGGGACACCTTATAAGGAAATTCCTTTCTGACTTTCTTCAATGCCTTTTCAAAGCGTTCCCTGTTTTCTGAAAACGTCCAGTTAAAAAGCGGTTCATTCGTGAAAGGTCCTTTGTCGCCGTATTCCGGGGCTTGCATCCGGGCATCGGGCAAAGGAGTTTCCGGTTTTAACAGATCCAGGGGTTTTTTTAAGACAAGATAAGCCATTCCCGGAATCATTTTCCCGACAGGCGTGTAAAGGCGAAGAGCAAGACCTGCTTTTTTTAAGGCATTTCGGACAGGTTCCGCCATTCCATAGAGAATCTGGTATTCAAGGTGGATCTGATGTTATGGGAAGCGCAGGCAAGGCGGATGCCTTTATAATTCTTAAGAAGATAGTGGGCCAGTTTTTCAAAATTTGCGTCGGTTTCATGCTTTTTGGTGAACACGGGAACAGGCCAGTCTTTTTGCCGCGCCCACACAACTTCCGCATCCCAGTAAGCCCCCTTTACCAGACGGATGGTGAAATTCTGTTTTTTCTTGCGGCCCCATTGTACAATATCTTTAAGATCCTGCTCGCTGTCTCGCAAGTAAGCCTGAATGACAATTCCGGTATATGGATAATCCGTGAATTCAGATTCTTCCAGAAGACTCCGGTAGATAGCAAGTGTCAGGCTCTTCAGGTCATTATGCTCCATATCCAGGCAGACGTGAGCTTTCATTTCGACCGCCCTGCGAAAAATGGGCCTGAGTCTTTCTTTTGCCCGATCCACCGAATAATCAAAAGCCCTTGTATTCATCTGGGAATACATGGCCGAAGGTTTAATGGAGACATTGACTTTGGGAACATGACCCCAGTCCAGATCACCGGAATCGGCATCAACCGGATCCCAGCCTTTCTGAGCCTCTTCCAGAATGTCGAAAAGCTCTATATAGCGGCCCTGATACTTTTCCGCTTCAGCTTCGGAAATCACGGCTTCGCCAAGCAGATCGGCCGTAAAAGCCATTCCCTGGGATCTAAGACCTTCCAGTACAGGCAAAGCCTCCTGAGGAGTGGCGCCGGCAATAAACTGTTTTCCCGTTATTTCAATATTGCCTGCAATACCTTTGGCTGCTATTTGAGCAGCCATTGATTTTGGAGAAACTTGCCGAAGCCCCCATTGCAGGGTCGCGGGAAAATCCTGTTCGGGCCTGCAAAAGTATTCTTTGAGGTGTTTTGCAACTGACTCCGGACGATTCAGGCAGGGAAAAACATCAACAAACCGAAACATTTCGACCTTAAAGGCGTCGTCTTTCATACACCTTTCCATGATCTTTCCCATCCAGTATTCCTTCTTGAAAACAGAAGGAGTTTCTCCTTCAATCAGTTCATAGAGCCGCAGGCCTGTCTCACGGACGCGCGAT
>JAFDAR010000214.1 GCA_019313735.1 Deltaproteobacteria bacterium
CGATGGGGAAAATAGGGGCACTATTATGACAAAGGGTAGAGACAATATGGACAAGAGACTTGAAGCGCTGGCTCTGAAGTATGGCCTGTCTATGGATCTTCTGCGGGAATACCGAGGAATATTCCGGGAAAATGGAATTCCTGTTTCTCTCAGCGGGAAAACATCGAGGCGCGCGGAACGAATAGTTATGGTCTCGACCCACGGTTACTGGGGAAACCCGCCCCCCGCCGGTGTCCCTGACACGGGTGGGCAGACCTACTATGTGCTGGAGGTATCAAAGACATGGGCACAGCAGGGAAGAAAGGTAATAATTATTGCAAGGCACTTTAACCCCTATCCGCGTGTGGAGCAGTTCGCGGAGCACCTGTGGCTTGTCCGGATTCCGGCGGGCGGAGATGAGTTTGTGCGCAAGGAGGATATCTATCCCCTCGTCCCCCAGCTGGCAGAGAATGTGGTTGCCGTGTCCACGCTCTTCGGCGCCCATGCCGTGATGGGACACTACGCCGACGGGATGGTCTGTGCACTGGAGACTGGGGAAAGACTGGGAATACCTGTGGTGGCAGTCCCCCATTCGCTCGGAATAAACAAGGTGATCTCCCTCGGGCTGGACCCAGACGATCCCGGCATGTGGTTCGACAGACAATACAACTTTGGAACAAGAGAAGATTTTGAACTGGCATCCCTCAGGGGAGCTAATTTCGAGATAGCGAACACATTCAGAGAACCGGCTGTCCTGAAAAAATACTATGGATGTGATTTTTCAAATGTCGTCATGCCGGCCGGTGCGGGAACGGCCTTTTTTGATATCGCGGTATCTCATCTATTTCGGACGTTTCTCTGAAGCAAAAAACGTCCCCGGGGTGGTGAAGCTCTTTGGCGAGGCAAAGCGCCTTGACCCCCGACTTATGGAAGAGATAAAACTTGTGCTTGTGGGGGGATCTCCCGGGGACCCTCTGCCTGAAGAGGTGTCTGTTGAGAAACACGTAGCCGATGCAATAACGGAATACAGATTAACAAACGACGATATCGTAAGGCTTCCCAGCCAGCCCTGGAGTGTCCTGGCGGTTCTCGCGCACCACTGCCTGTCCTATATCGGCATGCAGTTCATGGAACCATTCGGCATGGGAGTCGCGGAGGCCATGGCGGCATCCGCCCCTGTTGTTATCTCCAGGGAGGCGGGCATAACAAAGTGGATAAAGGATGGTCGTGACGCTATTGTCGTGGACCCCGGTGATTCGTGCGCCGCCGCCCGGAAATTGATCGGTAGTATGAGAAAAGAAGGTGCATTGAAAAAGATCGCCTCCAGCGGGCACGACCTCGCGCTGGACACGTTCAGCTGGAAGGCTATCGGGATACGACAGGGGGAGATCATAGATTCTCTCTGTAAGGCCGCGGGTGGGAACATCCCGCGCGAAAAGAGAAAGGTCCGCGCCTATCACAGGGCGGTTTTCACCTGGCGTGGAGATCCCCCGGAGATTAAACCACGGCATGAAAAGGCCGCGAAGGGTCTGCTTCCTTACATTATTGAACAGGCAAACGACCCGCGACGCAAGGGAAAGAGGACAATCGTTGTGCTCGGGGGAGAATCGGGGGCGGGAAAGACCGAGATAGCGGAATACCTGAGGTATCTTCTAAGGAGTGAAAAGATACAGGGCGTCACGATAGCGGGGGATTCCTTCTTCAAACTGGCGGTGGGCCCGGGTGAAGTGGATCTGGAACGTTTGGATTCCATACTGGAAAATGCCGCCGACAGGGGTGCAAAAGAGGTCTTTGTGCCATCAGACTGCAGACAGCTCGGTTCGAGAAGATACGCGCGCGTGCCGGTCGCGCTCACCGGGGTAGATGTTGTCCTTGTTGATCTGACCTATGGCCTGGCCCTGAAAAGCGCAACCCTGAAGGTATTTCTTGAATCAGATTACCGGAAAAGAATAGCCGCAGTGAAGAAAAGAAATCTGGCCCGCGATCCTGATCAGGATTTCGACTTCATTCTGAGGGTTCTGGAGATAGAACATCGGATCATACAGGGATTCAGGGATCAGGCCGATATTATTGTCACGAGTGATTACGAGGCAAGGCCACGATAAATGGCATCAAAAACACACAAGAAACCCTCGAAGGGTCGGCGTGGGGACATGCGGGCCATACTGGGCACGGCAGTGCGGCATCACAAGGCCGGAAGGCTCAGAGAGGCGGAGCGTGGATACCGCCAGATCCTCGCGCTTATGCCGGACGCGGATGTGCTCTGCAATCTTGGCGTTGTCCTGAAGGAACAGGGCCGGCTTGCCGAGGCCGCCGCGTCACTGCAAAGCTCGATTGTCCTCAACCCGGGGCATGCTGTGGCGCATTACAATCTGGGCAATGTGCTCAAGGATCGGGGGATGACAGACGAGGCTATGGCATCCTACCGACGCGCGATTGCTATCAATCCAGGTTATGCCTCCGCGTACTTCAATCTCGGGAACCTGTTGAGGGACCGGGGTATGACGGATGACGCGGCTGCCTCCTACAAACAGACCATCGCAATCAATCCGACGCATGCCGGAGCGCATAACAATCTCGGCAAGGTGCTCAAGGATCTGGGCAGATTCGATGAGGCCATTGAGTGCTTTCGTCATGTCACAACCATACATCCCGATTACGCCGACGCGCATTACAACATGGGCGTAGTCCTCAAAAGCAGGGGTGATGTAAAGGGAGCTACAGAATCTTACCGGCGCGCGATTTCCGTTGATTCGAACCATGCCCTCGCGCACTACAATCTGGGCAACGCGCTCAAAGATCAGGGAATGATTGAAGAGGCCGTGGCATCCTACCGGCGCGCGATTGAGCTGGATGGCGACAATCTGTCCGCGAAACATCTTCTGGCCGCCCTGACGGGGCATACCACACAGGCCGCTCCCAGACAGTACATCGTGGATATGTACGACGTATATTCAAAGACCTTTGATAACCATCTTGTCGATAAGCTTGGCTACAAGATTCCCGGGGTGCTCCGGGGGATGTTCTCAGAGCTTCTTGAAGGCGGACCGCATTTTCGGAATGTGGTAGATCTGGGATGCGGAACGGGCCTGTCCGGAGCGGAATTTCGTTCCGTCTCGGACCGTCTCAGCGGAGTAGATCTCTCTTCCAGAATGATAGAGGAGGCGAAGGGTAGGAATGTGTACGATGTCCTGCATGTTGCTGATATTGTGGAATTTCTGGATGAGACCGCCGAACAGTACGACCTGTTCGTGGCAACCGATGTCTGCATATACATCGGCGATATGGAACCTTTCTTCGCGTCGGTTGACAGGCGCTCCGCAAAGGGCGCCAGGCTTGCCTTTTCAACGGAAACCCTGGATGGAGATGGATATGTGTTGCGTCCTACCGGACGCTATGCGCACAGCAGGGATTATATCCTGTCGTCCGCCGGAAGATATAATTTTGTGGAGGAAATGTCCCGACCGGAAATCATAAGAAAAGAAGGCGACGAAGAAATACCGGGAGACGTCTTTATAATGCAGCATGTATCGTAAAAACCTGTTGACATGGCTCTTCACTATTGTTATAAGAAGAACGTATTTTTAGCATACGTGTTGGGAGTGAGTGGACATGAGAAGCATGATGGTAGAGATGAGCTGGTGGTGGCAAAACTCAGAGGAGGGGTTTGTCTGCCGCTAAATTCTTGAATTAAATAGATATCAGGCCGTGGAGAATCTCTCAGAGTTTCCACGGCTTTTTTGTTTTTTATCACTAAATATTGCATGCAAAAAAGGCCGTGAAATTATCACGGCCTTTTTTTATTTTGATAACAGAGGTGAATTTAACATGTACAATCCATCATTTGAAACTTTTGAAAAACTTGCACCAAAGGGAAACCTGATCCCCATTTTCAGGGAAATCCTGGCTGACATGGAAACCCCTGTCTCAGCCCTCATGAAGCTGAGCTCCAAATCTCACGTCTTTCTTCTGGAAAGCGTGGAGGGGGGCGAAAAATGGGGGCGCTATACCTTTCTCGGATCAGATCCCCGTGTGATTTTCAGGGTAAAGGGAGAAGATGTCCTGATTCAAAAAAATGGAAACATTGAATGCCATAAGCATGG
>JAFDAR010000215.1 GCA_019313735.1 Deltaproteobacteria bacterium
ACAACAAGGTTCGCCGCAACGATATCTTTGATGAGTACAAGAGGATAGATTACCCGGGACATGCCCGCAAATTCCAACCCCTCGGAAAGCGCGGAAAGGTCTATGCCTGTATCGGCCAGCGTGAATACACTCAGAAGACCAAGCGCGTTTCCTGCCACCATACCGAGTATAAGAAGAAAAAGAGATTCGGTAAGGACCTCTTTCACAATCCACCAGGGTTTCATGCCCAACGCCTTGAAAAGACCAAATTCCCTTATGCGCTCGAATACTGCCATCAGTAGTGTATTAACTATGCCAAACCCCATGGCGATAAAGATAATCAGAAACCACAGGTAAATAAACCAGTCATACATCTTCAGTACCGCTGTTACGAGCGGGAGAAGTTCCCGCCAGGTCTGAACATCATAAGTGTCTGATGGGAGTACCCCCTTCAGGCCATCCGCAACTACGTCCGCTTCTTTGTAATCGGCAAGGAGGATGGATACTTCGGAGGTCTCATTTCCAAGCTTCAGCATTTTCCGGGCCGCGCCTATGGTGACAAAGACAAACTGCTTTTCGGTGGTCTCCAGCTCGGCCCTGAATATGCCGGTTATCCTGAAGGCCCGGGAAGCGATATCCCCTTTTGTATCCTGCGACATCATGACCAGTTTACGGCCCAGTTTTGTCTCAAACTTGTCCACCATGGCCTTCCCCACAATAATCCCGTATTCATCGTCAGCTTTAAGATACGCCCCTTCGGTAACCGCCTGCCCGATGAACGAAATTCCGGCCTCTCGTTCGGGATCAATTCCGACAAGGGTTACACCTCCTGAGTGCCTCGCGTTGCTCACAACTGCGTCAACACGAACACGGGTAGTCCATCTGGCGTCCTGAGGCAGAATTTTTGAAAGGGCGGCTTCCACGACCTCCGGTTTATCCATACTGTTTTCGATAACGGGGTCTTTCCTGAAGCCCTTATGGTGCACCTGAATATGACCGGTGAGGGTTGTTATTCCGTTTCGAACCATTTGCTCCGAAATACCGCGCATCAGTGCCCCCAAAAAGATCATTGCCCAGACGCCTATAATTACAGCGGTCATAATGACAATGGTTCGACGGGGGTTCCGCCAGATATTTCGCCATCCCATCTGAAGACACATTACATCCCCTCAATCAAACTGCGGTCATTGCCTCAACCGGCCTCAAACGCCTTACCTTCAGGACCGGATAAATTGCGGTCAGAATCGTTATAATCAACACTATACCTGCTCCAACAGAGACGGAAAGGACCGAAAGCTGAGGATACATCCTCTCGGGCAGTCCATACTGACTCAGAAGTTCCGTGGCTCCCGAAATCAGGATACCGTGCACCTGAAAGTACCAGGTCACCATACTCCCGAAGATTATACCGAGGATGATCCCGATAAGAGTTATCGTCACCGACTCAAGGAACAGAGATCTCATCAGCCGGCCAGGTGTCATTCCAATCGCCATAAGAACGCCAAATTCTCTTGTCCTTTCAAAAATCGCCATCAGGAAGGTGTTTAAAATACTGAAGGCGACCACCACTATCAAAATTACATACATGATAAGCCCGCTTGCCAGATCCATTTGAATGGACTGGACGATGCCGGGCATAAGCTCCATCCAGTCGAGTACCACCAGGTTTCCATCGCCGTCTATGCCTCTGACTCCCGCCCCCAGTTCCTTTTTTATCTTCCTTACATCTTCCAGGGACTTGCCCAGAGCCACCACTCCATGAACAGCGCCGCGCATGGAAAAAACATCCTGGAAGTATCCGAGGGGCATTTGGACCGAATGACGGTCAAATTTATCCTCACCGGAACTGAAAATTCCCTTTACCTTCAGAACCGACGCCGCAACCGAACCGTCACGGCCCTGGCCCAGCACAACAAGTTCATCCCCGATATCCACTTTGAGATTTCTGGCCAGAAGCTCGCCGACCAGGGCCATATCAGTATCTTCCTGCGCGAGATACTCCCCCCGTCGTACCAGTTTTTTAAGCGTGGAGACCTTCGCTTCTCTTTCAGGGTCAATACCTGTCAGGAGAACACCATAGGTCCGGTCGCTGGAAGAAACGAGGGAAAAGGCATTCGCCCGGGACGTATAAGCTTCAACCTCCGGGATATCTTTAATGACATCATCCACGGCGCCCGGGTCCGGCACCACCAGCCGGATATCCATCTTGTCCCTGTACCCTTTAGCCTGCACCTGTACATGACCTGTGTGGATCTTTACCGCCGTATTGATCATAGTATCATAAGAGCCGAACTGAAAGGATAACATGGAGACGAGGAGCATGGTGGCAAATATGATGGCGAGGATGGTCAATATTGACCTCCTCGGATTCCGCCATATATTTCGCCAGGCCATCTTGATCTCGATCGACACGATACCTTACCTTCCCGGGTTCTTCAGCGAAGAAAGGGTAAACAGCTCGCCCGGAAGATTCTCCTTGAACAAAAGCTCTCTGTATTCAAGCATTGTGTATTCATCTTCCTTGTCAGCCTTCCACATCTTATAGACTCTGGGAAAAAGCTTGCCGC
>JAFDAR010000216.1 GCA_019313735.1 Deltaproteobacteria bacterium
CGCAGATAATTGTGTAAGCTTTGAGGGGAAAACGCTGCAAATCCCCTCTGACCGGCATAGATGCCATTACGTCAGGGTCAGGGTGCGTGTTCATCGGTACACGGATGGTTCGCTTGCTGTTTTTCACGGCCCGAGAAAGTTGGCTGATTATGATGCGCAGGGAAAACTGAAAAAAAAGAAAAAGAAAAACAAAAAAGAAAAGGCAGCATAGGTCCGCCGCTCGTCATTTCCTCAGAAAAGCTGTTTCAGTCTACGACTTCCGCAGCTTTTCCGAGCAGTACAAAGCGGACAATTCATTTGCTACAAAACCGGACAGTTCTATTTGTTGACAACACAGATTTTTCAACAACATCTCGTAAAAAGCTCCGCTATCCCTATGCGTCGACATTGATAAAAAATAACATCCCTTTATCCTGACTCGCCAGGGGAGGGAAAATCTTATTCCTTACGAACGTATTAAGATTAATTCGTTAATTTTCAGGGATAAATCGAATTTTTCTTTTAAAGACTTTAAATCAGATTCATTGTTTGCGAGGAATTTGAGAAGATCAATTTCGGAAATCTGAGGGAAAAGGAGTAAAAATATTGGACATACACCTAGAATCATGGAAAGGTAAACCCGTTTCCCCCACAATTCACCAGGTAAGATCGGTGGTATCCCGCCACCAAAAATGTTATGCATTTGCCTTGAAATCTCTCCGAGCGGGTGGGGTTCGCTTTTGATCCCCGGTTCTTCCAGTGTAACAGACATCTCTTCTATGGCGTTCAAAGATTTAAGTAATGATTCATTTCCCGGCAGTTTTTCGGCTATAGCAACCGGGTCGAGGCCAAAACGGAAGCAGCTTTGTAACAGTGGAAACACATCTCCTCCACTTTTCTTTGCCATCGCCAGAAATCCCAGATGGTCTGAAAGGAATATATTATCTTTGGCTCTGGAATTCTTCCGGGGATCGTTCCATGTAAACTCGACAGAACTCATACATGGAGAAGGACAGTGATAGCACGCCATGTTGCGCCATTTTGCTTTTTTGATAATTCTCTTCAGGTTTTTTTCAATTCCGATCTTATCCAACATAGAAAAGAATCCTTCATTTTTATGTCCTTTATCTATAAAAAGATTACTCTCCATTGTTTTTTTATGGTTAAGGTTATCTTCGGCGAAGGGAAGCCCGCCGGTTCCATTGAGGATGATCCCTTTGAGGTTTTTTGATGCCATCAGGAAAGCCAATCCCGCTTTATCCAGGCTGCTACTCATTCCTGTTGAAACAGAAGTATAGAAAACATCATGATCGGCAGCGGGGCCTGTCAGGATTGTCGACCGGGATTGGTTATTTTCCTTCTTCAATATCTGAACAGCCCCAGGAACTGCAAGACCGGCGAGATGCTCAGCGGACAAAACCTGTATAGTTCCCTTCTCTAGATGCAGTAGCTTTGGTGAAGAAGCACTTCCTTTGATCACAAGGAAGTCAATGCCGGAGAACTTCATCTCAGGGCCGGTCCGCAACATAAGGGGCACGTGACAGAGATTTCCGAACCGTGGCGATAAAAATGTTGCAACAGAAAGACATGAAGCAGGAGCAAAACTCCCTGTCAGGGGGCCGGCACCGAGGATCAGAGGATTATCATCTTCATATTGCTTAAAAAGCTCCACATTTACTGCTGCGCCACCGATCTTTTCCGCGACAAGCTGATTGTCCAGAGGTATTACCTCTGAGGATGATTCAGAAAGATCGACTATCCCAATCTTCATATTGTAGAAATTATCGAATAGTTTCATAATTCAATGTTTCCCGGTACCGCTTTTTGCCACCTGAATCTTATCTTTGCCGCACCGTAAGGGCATCGATCGATGCACCTCATACATGTAATACATTCGGTCATCGGTATGTCCGGCGATATGCCTTCTCTCAACTTATCCGCATCAATAATTCCCATGGGACATACTTCCGCGCATTGAATACAAGAAAACTTCTTGCACTGATTTGCCCCGATAACAATTTTTATCAGACCGATCTTTGCAAAGAGCGCCAGGATAGCCCCTACCGGGCAGAAGTATCTGCACCAGACGCGTCTTTCTGTCACTTCCAGACCCGCCAGCGCAGCCACTATCCCCATATTGGCACCATTAAGGGTTCCCGTAGCTCCATAGGAGCGACAGATTGAACCTATCGGGCATATGGGACAAAAAACCTGGGAACCGAAAGCGCAACTCCCCCCCACGGCTCCGGCAAGGATACCGTACTTTGCCACTCTGCTTTTGAGAAATGACGGTAATCCGATCTTCTTTGGTGTAATTTTATCGACAAGATCGAGAAAGAAGCCGAAAGGACAGATCCACCCGCAGAAAAATCTTCCCGCAAGTATGGTCAATCCGATGATAAGGAAAGTCGACAGAACCCAGACGAGCACAACAGTTCCTGACGACGCAATATTCTGGAGGACTCCCGCGGGACAGGAGACACTAAACGCGCCCACTTTCAGGGAACAGAATGTTCCAATCAGGACAACGGCCAGAAGGAGAAATGAAATAGTCTGAACGGACCATCTCAGACCTTTTATCCATCTGATACTTTTCCCTTTTGTCAGGGTAAGGGCACCGGATGGACAATATTTAACACACTGCGGATCACCTTCACACAGATCGCATTTATTAATCTCTCCCGTTACCGGATCTTGA
>JAFDAR010000008.1 GCA_019313735.1 Deltaproteobacteria bacterium
TCGATCAAAGGGGAATACTGAGGATTACCGTTGGAAGTGTAGTAATTCACCGGACTTTAATAAGCGAAGCGTTAAAAGTTCCGGTGGAATGATTTAGTTATGTTTTTAACTATATTTTCCAACTGGGTAAATTGTAATTACGATACCAACACCTAAAGCAGATACCCGTTTGACCAACTCTGGTGTAGCACGGAGAGCAAATCTATGAACTGGTGAACAGGAACATGAGACTGACGCAGAAATTGGGCAAAATGGGACGTTATGCAAAGTCCATATCTCCAGATGTGTCACCATTTTTTTCATTAATCTTTTCCCTTAAAAACTTAAATCCGGGAGTAATGTTTTCATCAAGATCCATTGGCATAAGAGAATTGGCCGGATAGTCCGCCGGTTTTGAAAAGATTTTCAAGCGTATAGAAAACAAGGTTCGCCGGCATGCCCACTGCCATTTCATGCTCTGAGATTCCTGCAAATGACCGGTCTCCCGCACCGGGGAGAATCACCTGCGGTATTTCCGTTACAAAAGGAATCAGTCCCCCCTTCAGGCATGTTTCTCCGAAACCTTCAAACGTAGATGATGGAGCATGAAGATGCTCATAGCTGAGCGCCTGAATGATATGGGTAAGTTGAACCCCGTCTCCGTATACAAGAACTGAATCCGGTATGTCATACGCTTCATGAAGGGGAGAGCAGATAAAACCGATATATCCCATCATTCTTCCAATATCTTTTGTTGCAAGAAGCTTTGCGCTTGCCTCAAAACGTCTCTTTTCTGATTCAAGATCCTTGTGCCATCCTTGTCTGACTTGGCTTTCAAGTAGGTCTTCGAGAGATATATCAACCCATTGATGTCCGGCTGTTGCAGGAGTACAGAAGTTGTCGTCAGCTGTCATTGCAATTGTGGAACCGGCGCGGCGTGCCTGTGTTATTGCCTGGCAGAGTGCCATTTTTCTTCCAAATGCCGATGGCCGCATGGCACCATCGGGAATCTCGTCCTTTGATTTAATGTATTTTATTGCGACCGGATATGTTGACAAGTGTAGTTTATGATAAAGTTTATTTCCCGCTTTCTGATAGTTCGTTAAATCAGTCAAATCAGACCTCCTTGTACACAGCTTAATTTGTATTAAAATCGCTATTAAAAATAACAATTAATATACTTGGCAGGTATTTTCCGAACTTTCGTGAAATCCTACTTTATTTCACGAAAAATGAAAACAGAAAATTCCATTATAAAATCAACTCCAATGAATTTTCTCCATTGGGTATTTTGAGGTATGTAATTCTGCTTTCCATCCTTTAATGGCATCGGAGAATGGATTTCCCGATGTCTTTGTGTTTTTACTTGCCTCACGCCGCGCAGATCTGCCGCCGGATTTCTTTTCCCGGGAAGTTAAAGAACAACAAAGCGCTTGCCGTGTTTGATCAGCTTTGGTATTGTGCTCCCAAGGTACGCGAAATTTTCCACCGCAGTAATACACAGAGTATTTTGAGGATTAAAAATTGAGCGCAACTCAGAGATTGAGTAGAAGGAAGCCTTTTGTAAAGGTTTCGTATGGATGGAGGAAATGTAAATGAAAAGGTTATTAGTGTTTTTTATATCTCTGTTAATGGTTTCTGCTTTTTCTCTTGTGTGCAGCGCAGATCAGCAAGGGGAGTTTTTTGTAAGTGAAGATATCAAAAGTGAAAATATCAAAACGGTATTTGATCTTCTCAAAGAGACAAAAAAGAAAGTCGATGCGATTAACGACTACACCTGTACCTTTTATAAGCAGGAATACGTTGATGGCAAAATACTGCCGCGGGAAGTCATCTATATGAAGTTTAAGAAGCCACTTTCGGTTTATATGAAGTGGATTGGCGAGGCGAAAAGCGGACTCGAGGTTATCTTTAGCAGAGGTTGGAACGATAACAATTTGATGGCGCATGAAGGTGGTTGGTTAATGAAAAACTTTGTCGTAAACCTTACCCCCACAAGCAGGATGGCAATGAAGGGAAACCGCCATCCGGTCACAGAGACAGGCTTTGCTACTATTGTCAACCTTATTGCCAAAGATATGGAGAGGATAAAAGCGCCTTCTGCCTCGGAGGTAAGATTTGTGGAAAAAGGAATGCAAACAATCTACGGGGTTGAAAGCTATTGCTTTGAGTTCCAACTGCCAAAGCACAAAGACCCCACATTTTACGCCTATAAAGTGCTGATTTGCATCAATATAAAAACATATTTGCCCAACAGGGTACAGGTGTGGGATATGGTGGACGGGAAGATGGTGCTTGTGGAAGATTACGGCTATGCAAATGTAAAAACAAATGTTGGCTTAACGGATAGAGATTTCTCTCCTGACAATCCTGAGTATGAGTTTTAACCTGCGAGATGTAGGCAGATTCCGGATGGAAGCTAATTTGTTTTCCATTCTTTCAGGGTGTCGTAGAATGGATTTTCCGATGTTTTTCCACCCGCCTCACGGCGCGCAGGCCTGCCGCCGGGGGTTTTCCCCGGGAACAGTGTCTTTGTCCCGTCTGCCGTGCGGTTCCATCGGATTTGAACGCATGGAAAGCGAGATGCGGTTTCGTTTTATATCAACATCCATCACCGTTGCCTCGATTCTCTGATTTACCTTTACAATGAGACCTTTGCATAACGTCCCCTTTTGTCCAATTTCTGCGTCAGTCTCAAATTTTAATCCTCAAAATATCTAATATATTCCTATGGTTAAAATCTTCGCCTTCCTTGAACTTGAACAAAATTGAACATTCTGCAAAGGTCTCACAATATCATGGGGATTGCGAACAAGCTTGTCGGCCAGTGCGCTGATATGCACGAGTCCGTCTCGGTGAACCCCGATATCTACAAAGGCGCCGAACGCGGTCACGTTCCTTGCAATGCCGGGCAGTTTTACTCCCACCTCCAGATCCGCGATTTTGCTGACGCCCTCAGTGAAGGTAAAAAGTTCAAACTGCTCGCGCGGATCACGGCCGGGCTTCGCGAGTTCCATCATTATGACTGGATTTCGGTGAAGGCCGGAATGACAGGAAACGGTGTTTTGGGACTTTTTACGAAGCCATAATTCTTAGCTGAAGGGCATAACATATCTGTACATCATCCAGAAATGTGAAAAGGTTCCCATCATGACAAAGACATGGAAGATTTCATGGAACCCGACAATGCGGGGCCAGGGATCGGGTCTCTTAATTGCATAGATCACAGCGCCTGCGGTATAAAACAGCCCGCCAATGAGCAGCCATGTCACCCCCCCGAGATGAAGGGTTTTTATCAATGGCCATATGGCAACAATGGCCAGCCACCCTGTACCGATATAGATAAGGGTGTAAAGCCATCGCGGAGCCCCCATCCAGAAAACCTTCATGAGTATGCCGCACGCGGTCAATCCCCATATAACTCCGAACAGGCTCCATCCCCAGGCGCCTCTCAAGGGAATAAGACATATAGGTGTATAGGTGGCGGCGA
The DNA here is from genome assembly GCA_019313735.1 of Deltaproteobacteria bacterium. Taxonomy (GTDB): domain Bacteria; phylum Desulfobacterota; class Syntrophia; order Syntrophales; family UBA2210; genus UBA2210. The sequence goes on from JAFDAR010000008.1 coordinate 3,470, forward strand.
TAAGTATAAAGATCATCATGTGATCGATCCTTCGCAGTCGCTGTGATGCCTCTTCCGAAACGGGCAGCCAGTGATACAGGGTGCTCGCCGTATAGAGCAGGATCATTCCCGCTCCAAAGATGGAGAAGGCTACTATGTGCATGGGTTTGACAGGGTGAGTAGAGCCCCATATCAGGAATATCAACCCTGTAATAGCAAGGATAATGCCTATGCAATGTGTAAGTCCACTGATCGGATCTTTCAATTTTGTCATGTTACAGCTCCTCACGCGGCTTGCAAAAGCTTCCCATTGGTGGGAGAATAGCGCGCTTAAAATGCCGGCAAACTAATGCGGATCTGCGGGCTGAACCCTGCAATGCCGAAAATTGATACTATTGTACTTTCGGGCATGTTGTCAATTGTAAAAATCAATGGTTCTTCTGTAACACGGATCACAGTTTTATGTTCGGCTTTGATGGTTTGATATTTGATAAGGATGGTTCTCCCCATAAAATGCATTAGAATTAGAGGGAAACCTCCAGAAAGCACTTGCATTATGTCCCTATTATTATAAAAGTATCGGAAAATTATAGAATATTTATTCGAACAGGAAAGGAAATAAAGAATGCGGATAACACAGGGGAAATGGTTCTACATATCGGTTGTGATTATAATCATGGCATTGTTTGCCATACAAGCGTGCAAGAAGAAAGCGGCAAAGCTCCCGGAAGGCACTATAGCGGTAGTCAACGGAGCAGTGATCACACAGGAAGATCTCGATACGGAGCTGTCCATGGCGCAGCAGCAATTTGCTGATCAGGGTCAGCCAGACGATGAACAGCTCGCGGAGATCAAAAAGAATCTCTTCGAGGGTCTTATCGCCCGTAAGGTGCTCTATCAGGAGAGTCAGAAAAAGGGAATAGAAGTGGACGGTGCGACCATCGATAAACGTCTTGCGAGTATGAAAAAACAATTTCCAAAGGAAGATGATTTCAAAAACATGCTGAAGAAGATGAACCTTACTGAAGATGCCCTGAATGCCCAGTTGCGTGAAGGAATGGCAATCCAGAAACTCGTAGAACAGGAAGTTATAAGCAATATCGAGATATCGGACAAGAATACGAAGGATTATTACGATGGGCACATGGATCTCTTCAAGCAACCGGAGAAGATCCGGGCAAGCCATATCCTTGTCAAGGCTGAATCGGGGGCGGATGAGTCCGTTAAAGCCGAAGCCCTTAAGAAGATCAAGAAGATACAGAAAGAGCTGAAAGCGGGTGGAGATTTTGCTGAACTTGCCAAAAAATATTCGGAATGTCCCAGTAGCGCCAAGGGTGGTGACCTTGGCTACTTCGGACGAGGACAGATGGTAAAACCCTTTGAAGAGGCGGCTTTCTCCCTGAAACCGGGAGAGATAAGCGATATAACCGAAACCAACTTTGGCTATCATCTGATAAAAGCCGGGGATAGAAAACCCGAGGTCATAACCGATTACAAGGATATTAAGGAAAGACTTAGCCAATATCTGAAACAGATGAAGACCAAGGAAGAGGTGGGGAGATATATTGAAAGTCTGAAGGAAAAGGCAAAAATAGAACGATTTCTTCCCGAAGCGAAAAAACCCCGACTCAGCTAAATGAATCACGTCACATGACCAGCTTATCTGCTGACAGGCGATTTATCCCGGAGTGATTTAATCTCAAGATGATGAAGCGAGGCCTTTACAGAATGTTCAATTTTGTTCAAGTTCAAGGAAGGCGAGAATTTTAACCATAGGCATATATTGGATATTTCGAGGATTAAAATTTGAGACTGACGCAGAAATTGGGCAAAAGGGGACGTTATGCAAAGGTCTCGAAGCATGCTTGTGTATTTGCCACCATTGTCAAAATAAAAAAGGAGGTTGGTTTCTTATCCAACCTCCCTGATATTATTTATGGTAGTCCCACGGGGGATTGAACCCCGGTTTCCGGCGTGAGAGGCCAGCGTCCTAACCGCTAGACGATGGGACCATGGCTGGGGACAGGAATCGAGCCTGGGCACATATTCCAGAACCACGAGTCTTATAGATAGACGACCCCACAGTGAAAATCGCCTTGAACTGGCGGTAATTAGACAAATAACACTGAAAAGTCAAGACTTATTTAGCGGTTGTTCCTTATACTTCAATATCTGGAAGGTTTGATGTGTGATTTCAACCAAGAAACAATTATTTGCGGGGGGGGCGCTTTGTATTTTGCATCATTACCTCTTACTCGAAGAATTGTAGAATTTTCTTGACATTAGATCAAATTTGTAATTATGTTGCATTCTTTTTTTAGGCATATCTTTAACAGGACAGGCTTTGCAGATCAACATCTCAAATATTCCGGAAGAGGGGTTGAATCTCCGGTTCTCTAAAAGTGGAAAATGGTTCCACCGGTTACTGCCGATGAATGCTGATTCTGGTTTTTGCGTGCGGAACATTGACATGCAATGTTTTGTTGAAAAGGTCTTGAAAAATGTGTCGATCAATGGCAGAATCGCCGCCGGAGTTGAACTTGAGTGCTGCAGATGTCTGGAAAAATTTGACTTTCCCGTGGAGATTGAATTCAAATACGTTCTCATGCCCGCTGATAATCTGAAGAAAGACGAACTGGAACTGACATATAAAGACCTGGAATGCAGTTATTATGAAGGTGATATAATCGATCTGGGTCAGATTGTAGTCGAACAGATTGTCCTGCAGGTTCCGGTTAAACCCCTTTGCAATGTTTCCTGTAAGGGGCTTTGTCCCGTCTGCGGGATAAACCTTAATATAGAGGAGTGTAATCACGAAACGCAGCAGATAAGCAGTCCATTTGCTGCGTTAAAAAATTTTAAGACAAAAAAGAAAGGTAGTTGTACTATGGCGAATCCAACCAATAGACATTCGAGAACAAGGAGAAATAAGAGAAGGACTCACGATACCCTTAAAGCTGTCACTACCTCCGTATGCTCACAATGCAGTGAACCAAAGCTGCCCCACCGCGCATGTCCCCATTGTGGTTTCTACAAAGGGCGTGAAGTTATTTCCGTTGAATAGATTTTCCCGGAGTATGTGTTCTAAGGGCGAAGAATTATGGATAACTTAGGCATAGTCTTTCCCGGTCAGGGTTCACAATACGTTGGAATGGGAAGGGAACTGTACGAAGGATTTAAAGAAACAAGGGAAATCTTTGCGGAAGCGGAGGAAGCTCTCAACACCGACCTCGCGAAACTTTGCTTTGAAGGGCCGCAGGATGTCCTCGATCTGACGCCAAACACTCAAACGGCAGTATTGACAGTGGGCGTTGCTTTCTACAGGGTATTTGAAAAGGAAATAGGCATAGAGCCGGAGGCCATGGCGGGACACAGCCTGGGAGAATATGCCGCTCTCTGTGCCTCAGGGGCCATCGATTTTTCCGATGCCGTTAAACTTGTATATGCAAGGGGACGATACCAGCAGGAAGCGGTGCCTCAGGGCAAAGGCTGCATGGCTGCTATTATTGGCCTTGACAGGGGATCTGTTGAAGAAATATGCCAGAATGCGGACAAAGCCCATGGAGTGGTCGCGTTGGCGAATATCAACAGCCCGGGTCAGTTTGTTATCTCCGGTAACACTGCAGCAGTTGAAAAAGCCATAGTGTTGGCAAAGGGGAAAGGCGCCCGGATGGGTGTCAAACTCCCCATAAGTGTTCCCTGCCACTGCAACCTCCTGGACGAAGCGGCAGAAAAACTGGAAAAAGATCTTGACCGTGTCTCAATAAGGAACTGCAGGGTAAAGGTAATACCGAACTTTGATCCGGAAGCTCTGCATTCAATAGACACTACCAGAAAACTCCTGGCAAGGCAGTTGAATTCCCCCGTAAGATGGCAGGAAACTGTAGAACGGATGTACAAAATGGGGATAACGACTGTGGTCGAGATAGGGCCGAAAAGGACTTTGTCAAGTCTCATAAAGAGGATAGACAGGCGTATTAAAACCCTTAATATAGAGGATATCGCCTCTCTGAAAGCAACAATGGATTTCTTTAACGGTGACGAGGCGGCATAGACTCATGTTTTTTCGTGTCAGTCCCGACGAGTCGGGATTACGGAGTGTTTAGCCTGTGATTTTGTCGCTCTGGGAGGAAAATACCGGCAGGGCGTGCAAACGAAATCATTCTTGAAAAAAATAAGGTATATATGAAAATGTCAGGCGGAAAACCTCTGGATGGGAAAATAGCGCTGGTAACGGGTAGTTCGAGGGGGATTGGAAGAGCCATTGCGGTGGAGCTTGCCCGCGCGGGGGCTTTTATCTTCATAAACTATGTCAGAGGTGAAGAGGCGGCCCGCAAGACGCTGAAGATTATGGAGGACCGGGGGGACAAGGGAAGTCTGCTGAGTTTTAACGTGTCGGATTTCGATGCCGTTCAGGATGCCATAAGGGGCATAACGGAAGAAAAAGGCAGAATCGACATCCTGATAAATAATGCCGGTATAACTTTAGATGGTATATTTGTAAGGACAAAGCCTGAAGAGTGGGACAATGTCATAGACATAAACCTCAAAGGGGTTTTTAATTGCTGCCGAGCCGCAACCAGATACATGATGAAACAGAGATGGGGGCGGATCGTAAATATGACCTCGGTAGTAGCCCTGTCCGGGAATGCCGGACAGGTGTGCTATTCCGCATCCAAAGCGGGGATTGTGGGATTGACGAAGTCCCTGGCCAGGGAACTGGGTTCAAGGAATATATGTATCAATGCCGTCGCGCCGGGATTCATTGAAACCGATATGACGGTGTCCATTGGGGAGAAGAGCAGGGAAAAGGTAATAGACCAGATACCGCTGGGAAGAACGGGCACGCCGGATGACGTTGCCGGTGTTGTGGCATTCCTGGTTTCCGGGAAGGCCGATTATATCACCGGGCAGGTGATACACGTCAATGGTGGACTTTACATGTAGTCCCGACTTGTCGGGACTGTTTTGAGATAAGTATTGTGACATGTACTTTGAAATACAATTAGGAGGAAGCTAAATGACAGTTAATGTCGATGAAAAGGTAAAAGAGGTTATTATTGAACAGTTGAACATAACAGAGGAAGAATGTGTGCCCGATGCCTCATTTATAGATGATCTTGGGGCCGACTCCCTCGACATAGTTGAACTGATTATGGCTATGGAGGATAATTTCAGCATAGATATATCGGATGACGATCTGATGAAGATACGCACAGTCCAGGATATTGTTGATTATATAAAGGAAAGAATGTCACAGTCATGATGTCAAGAAGACGGGTTGTGATAACAGGGCTTGGTATTGTAAGCCCCCTGGGTAATTGCCTGGAAGATGCATGGAAGGGGATATGCTCCGGGAGGTCCGGTATTGCGGAGATTACCAGGTTCGACACAACCGGATTCAAGACAAAAATAGCGGGTGAATTAAAGAATTTTGATCCCCTGACCTTTGTAGATTCCAAGGAGCGCCGCAGGCTGGATGATTTCATCATCTATGCCCTGGCGGCTTCAGAGATGGCGTTGAACGATTCCGGTCTGGTGATAGATGACAGAAATGCAGAGAAGGTGGGTGTTATATTGGGTTCAGCGATAGGGGGCCTGTCCACCATGGAGAAGGAAAAGGAGACCATCCTCAACCTGGGACCGAAAAAAATGTCCCCTTTTGCGATTCCGGCGGTATTGGCAAACCTTGCTCCGGGGCATGTATCTATACGATTTGGCGCCAAGGGTCCCATAAGTTGTGTCGTGACGGCGTGCGCCTCGGGCAATAATGCCATCAGCGACGCTTTCAGAACCATAGCCTGCGGTTACGCTGACGCCATGATAGCGGGTGGTACGGAGGCGGCCGTCACCCCTCTTACAATAGCAGGATTCAACGCCATGAGGGCGATATCAACCAGAAACGAGGAACCGGAAAGGGCGAGCAGGCCATTCGACAGAGACAGGGATGGATTTATCGTAAGTGAGGGATGTGGCATATTAATCCTTGAAGAGTTGTCCCATGCCCTTGAAAGGGGTGCCAGGATACATGCCGAGATTGCCGGAACAGGGTCAACCAGTGATGCCTTTCACATGGCGGCCCCGCCCCCTGGGCATGCGGGAGCAGTCAGATGTATGCGGCTTGCCCTGCAGGACGCCGGGATGGAACCCACAGATATCGATTACATAAATGCGCATGGCACATCGACGCCTCTCAACGACATATATGAGACGGACGCGATAAAAAAGGTCTTTGGCGGATACAGCGGGAAACTTGCCGTCAGCTCGACAAAGTCCATGACAGGTCATATGCTGGGCGCCGCGGGTGGTGTTGAGGCCATCTTTTCTGTCAAGGCTATACAGGAGGGGATTGTACCCCCGACGATAAATCTGGACAATCCGGATCCGGAATGTGACCTGAATTATACACCACACACGGCGCAACGCAGGAAAATCAGGGCTGCCATGTCGAACACTTTTGGATTTGGCGGCGTAAATTCGGTTGTTGTGTTTAAGAAATTTGAAGGTTAAAAGACCTTTGCACAATGTTCAATTTCGTTCAAGTTCAAGGAAGACGACAATTTTAATCGTAGGGATACATTAAGTATTTCGAAAATTAAAATTTGAGTCTGACACCGAAATTGGGCGAAAGGGGACGTTGTGCAAAGATCTCGTTAAGGGGACTCATCTTGAAGATCATTATAGGCTCCGATCATGCCGGATTTGCTTTAAAGGAAGCGCTCAAGGAGTCTTTCGGCGGGATGGTGGATGTTGGCACTTACAGTGAGGACTCTGTAGATTATCCCGATTTTGCCGCCATGGTGGCTCGCGCGATCTCTTCGGGAGAATTTGAGAAGGGGATTCTCATCTGTGGCTCCGGAGTGGGCATGTCAATAGTAGCGAACAGATTTCCCGGTGTAAGGGCCGCCCTCTGTACTGACACCGATACAGCCCGCATGAGCAGAATGCATAACGATGCTAATATACTCGTCCTCGCTGGAAGACACACGGACGTGGAAACGGCGATAGCTATTGTCAAGGTGTGGTCCGATACTGAATTTGAGGGTGGGCGCCACCAGAGGCGGCTCGACAAGATAAAAAATATTGAGGGGGAAGATAAATAATGTCCGTTTTGTGGAATAGAGATCCGGAAATAGCCCGGGCTATACTTGATGAAACCAAAAGGCAGGCCGGCAAACTCGAGCTCATTGCCTCGGAGAATTTTGTAAGTGAGGCGGTGCTTGAGGCCCAGGGTTGCATTATGACGAACAAATATGCGGAAGGGTATCCAGGCAAGAGATACTACGGCGGGTGCGAATTTGTCGATGTCGCGGAAAACCTTGCCATAGAGCGCGCAAAAAGACTCTTCGGCGCCGATCATGTAAATGTTCAGCCACACTCCGGAAGCCAGGCAAATATGGCGGTCTATTTCGCCACACTCCAGCCCGGCGATACTGTTCTGGGAATGAATCTCTCCCATGGCGGGCATTTGACACATGGAAGTCCTGTAAATTTTTCAGGAAGACTTTATAATGTCGTTTCGTACGGTGTGGACAAAGAGACGGAAACCATAGATTTCAACGAGGTCGAAGATCAGGCCAAAAAGCATCATCCCAAAGTTATTGTCGTTGGCGCAAGTGCCTACCCAAGGACCATTGACTTTGAGGCATTCAGAGAGATCGCGGACAAAACCGGAGCGGTTATCATGGCGGATATCGCTCACATAGCGGGACTCGTCGCTACAGGTTTGCACCCATCTCCTGTTCCTGTTTGTGAATTTGTCACATCGACAACTCACAAAACACTGCGCGGTCCGAGGGGCGGGCTGATCATGTGCAAGGAAGAATTCGCCAAAACATTGAACAGCCGCGTTTTTCCGGGAAGCCAGGGCGGACCTTTAATGCATATCATCGCGGCCAAGGCGGTCGCATTTAAGGAGGCCCTTGAACCGGAGTTCAGAGATTACCAGCTTCAGATTGTGAAAAACGCCAAAGCCCTGGCAGAGGCCATGACAGACGAGGGACTTCGCCTTGTCTCCGGAGGCACCGATAACCACCTGATCCTGATAGATTTAACTGACAAAGGCGTTACTGGAAAAGACGCCGAAGCCGCACTCGACAGGGCAGGGATAACCACAAACAAAAACGGCATACCATTTGATACAAAGGGTCCCATGATCACCAGCGGCATAAGAGTTGGCACACCCGCCCTGACGACGAGGGGGATGAAAGAAGAGGAAATGAGGAAGATAGCACACCTTATGGCTCACATTATTGATGATGTCGATAATGAAGACCATATAAAGGAGGTCAGAGAAGAAGTAGGCTCCCTGTGTGAAAGATTTCCCCTTTACAAAAACAGGATGGAAGAACACATTTGACATCGTGGTGAGTGGCTGAATAAGGAAACGCGGAATATGAAGCACGAAACACAGACCGGGCGTCCTTCCTGGGATCAATATTTTATGGACATTGTTGAACTTGTGTCGAGGCGTTCCACATGCCTGAGACGCAAGGTTGGAGCTGTCCTTGTAAGGGACAAGCGAATGCTGGCAACAGGCTACAACGGGCCGCCTACCGGAATAAGACACTGCGCGGAGGTCGGTTGTCTGAGAGATAAGATGGGTATACCGTCAGGCGAGCGGCAGGAGCTGTGCCGGGGACTTCACGCTGAGCAGAACGCTATCATTCAGGCTGCTCTTCATGGCGTCAGCACGAAAGACGCGACGATTTACTGCACTAACCACCCGTGTATAATATGCTCCAAGATGATCATAAATTCCGGGATAACCGCCGTCATCTATAAGGATGACTATAACGATGATCTTGCCAAAGAGATGCTGAAAGAAGCGGGTATAAAGGTGAGAAAATTATGAATTGTCCCTTCTGCTCCAACGCAGAAAACAGGGTTATTGATTCGCGGGTAAGCAGAGACGGCAACGCGATACGAAGGCGGAGAGAATGCCTGAAATGCAAGAAACGATTCACTACCTACGAATATGTTGAAGATGTTCTTCCCGTGGTGGTGAAAAAGGATGGCAGGAGAGAGTCCTTTGACAGGGGCAAGATCTTTTCAGGGATAAAAAAGGCGTGTGAAAAACGCCCGATCAGCATGGAAGCTATAGAACAATCAGTTGACAGGATTGAGCAGGAGTGTCAGGAATCTCAGCTGAAGGAGATACCCACTCACGTTATAGGTGAAAAGATCATGGAGGAGCTTCATGCTCTGGATGGAGTAGCCTATGTAAGATTCGCGTCTGTGTATAGAGAGTTCAGGGACGTGAATGAATTTATAGATGAGCTGAAAGGTTTTCTCAAAAAGGACAGGTAATGTTTACCGGTATTATTGAAAGTGCAGGCATTGTAAAAGGGACAGCCAGAAGGGGAGAGGATGTCCTACTTAGCATAAGCACATCAATGGGGCTTGGCGATATCAAGGTAGGCGACAGTGTGGCGGTAAGCGGTGCCTGTCTCACCGTTGTTGAAGTTATGGATGGCAGTTTTTCGGCGGATGTTTCAGCGGAAACCCTTGCAAAGACAACCCTGAAGGCGTTGAAGATCGGGGACAGGGTCAACCTGGAGAAGGCCCTTAAATTGAATGCTTTCCTTGGTGGACATTTTGTGCTGGGGCATGTCGATTGCGTCAAGAGCAGGGCAGGTATATCGTACAAAAAGGTTCTATTGCGGTGGACGGTATCAGCCTTACTGTCAATAAATATGAAAAAAACAGATTTTATGTTAATATTATTCCTCACACCACTCGGGAGACAACGCTTGGGTCAAAGAAGGCAGGCGACCAGGTCAATGTGGAGACAGACATCCTGGGAAAATATGTGGAACGATTCGTCCATCCCGACAGGGGAATCGATGAGGATTTTCTGTCGAAGCATGGATTTTTTAAATAACGATGTCAGAGAAAAATAGATAAGGATAAGAGGAGCAAGATGGTTAGTACGATACAAGAGGCCATTGAAGATATAAAAAACGGCAAGATGGTTATACTGGTTGACGATGAAGACAGGGAGAATGAGGGTGATTTATGCATGGCCGCGCAGTATGATATTGGCAGCGGTTGCCGACGATGCAAAGCCCGACGATCTGGTAAGTCCGGGACATGTCTTCCCCTTACGAGCAAAGAAAGGAGGTGTCCTGGTCCGGACTGGACAGACCGAGGGATCCGTTGATCTGGCCAGACTGGCGTATCTGAAACCAGCGGGCGTTATCTGCGAGATCATGAAAGAGGATGGTTCCATGGCGAGAATGCCCGACTTGGAAATCTTCGCTGAAAAACATGGCATCAAAATTGTCACAGTTGCCGATGTTATAGATTTCAGAATGCAGCATGAACGCCTTATAAGAAGGGTTGCCGAAGCGACGCTTCCCACCAGATACGGTGGGGAATTTAAGATTATCGTCTATGAAAACGATGTGGACGAAATGAAGCATATAGCTCTCGTCAAGGGTGATATACAGCCCGAGGACGAGGTGCTTGTCCGGGTGCATTCCGAGTGCGTTACCGGTGATCTCTTCGGGTCGCTACGTTGTGATTGTGGTGACCAGCTTCACAAGGCCATGGAAATGGTGGACAAAGAAGGAAAAGGTGTCATAGTGTATATGCACCAAGAGGGGAGAGGGATCGGACTCGCGAACAAGATAAAGGCCTATAATCTGCAGGATCATGGAAGGGATACCGTCGAGGCGAATCTTGAACTGGGGTTCAAAAATGATCTCAGAGATTACGGAATAGGAGCGCAGATCCTTGTTGATCTGGGAGTCAGAAAGATGCGCCTGATGACGAACAATCCCAAAAAGATTGTAGGGGTTGAAGGGTACGGTGTAAAAGTCGTGGAGAGGGTTCCCATCGAGATCAGGCCGAACGAGAACAACATTCGCTATCTGAAAACAAAGAAGGATAAGATGGGGCATTTACTGGAAATATAACAATGATAGTTTCGTGAAAGTCTGATTCTGATCACTTTCGAAACAATAACTCACCCGAATCTGTTGTGACCGAATCGCCAGTCAGCTTTTTGCAAAACCGTCAGAAATGAATGGAGAACCTGTTATGCCGAAAATCATAGAGGGAAAGATCGTTGCCAAAGGACTCAGGTTTGGTATAGTAGCCAGCCGATTTAATGATTTCATCTGCGGAAAACTCATAGAAGGGGCGCTGGATGCCCTGAAAAGATCGGGAGGGGATGAAAAAGACATCAGTATCGTGAGGGTTCCAGGCGCCTTTGAGATACCGCTCGCGGCAAAGAAGCTTGCAAAAAGCGGCAGCTTTGATGCGATTATATGCCTTGGAGCCGTAATAAGAGGTGCCACTCCCCATTTTGAGTATATAAGTTCTGAGGTGTCTAAAGGCATCGCACTCGTGGCATTGGAAACAGAAACGCCGGTTGCTTTCGGTATCATTACATCTGACACGATAGAACAGGCTATAGAGAGGGCTGGAACAAAATCAGGCAACAAGGGATGGGATGCCGCGATATCAGCCATCGAAATGGCCAACCTTTTTAAGTTGTTGTAATTACTATCCGAACCAGAGGAATTGATGGGTCACAGAAGGAAGGCAAGAGAGATTGCCCTGCAGGTTCTCTATCAGGTTGATGCTTCGAGAATCGATGTTGATGAAGCAATAGAGCTCTTCCGGGATGGCTTCGGAATACCGCAGGAGTTGGCTGAATTCTCCACGCAGTTGGTAAAATGTACCCTGGATCATATTAAAGAAATAGATGCTCTTATAAGAAATTGTTCCGAACACTGGTCACTGGAACGTATGCCGACGGTGGATAAAAATATCCTCAGAATGGCGGTTTACGAATTCCTGTACTGCGACGATATCCCCCCGAAGGTGACCCTGAACGAAGCAATTGACATAGGGAAAAATTATGGTTCGGACAACTCGGGTTCTTTTATAAATGGCATTCTTGATGCCATATATGCGAAGCTCTGGGGAAAAGATGAAAATTAAGGTATTGTCGGAATCGTTGGATGGGTTGGCATATGATGGATTGGCCTTGGGATTCTTCTCTGATGAAAGGCCTCCAAGGGGGTATTGCGGTCTTGCGGATTGGCGCCTGAACGGTCTGATATCAAAGCTGATTGTGGAAGGCAGAATCACCGGTGCCTTCATGGAGAAGACCCTCGTCTTTTCTAATCATCGGACACCTTCCTCAAAGATATTCCTTATGGGCCTGGGAGAATCAACTCAATTGACATATGAAAAATTATATGCGGCGGGATCCACTATCTCGCAAACGCTGAATGAGATAGAATGTGCCGACTTAGTCTTTGACATCCCCTGCTCCTGCAGATGTAATCTGGAGGTACCCAGGATGACGGTGGCAATGATATCGGGAGTATTCGATTTCTGTGATCGGGAACAGAAGGATATAACATCCGACATGATAGTGCTGAGTGACAAGAACTTCTTTGATGAAGTCGTCCTGGGAATGCATGAGTTTAAGGTAAGCGTAAAGGACAGAGTTGCGGTTGATATAATAGATCAGGCTGCATCTGTGAGGGTTTTATAGAAATGAGAGTCATCGTCATAGGGGCCGGGGAAGTCGGTTATAATATTTCAGATATTCTCTCTAAGGAGGGGAATGATATAGTTATTATCGACAAAGATGAAGAGTGCCTGAAGAATATCTCCGAGAATCTGGATGTGCAGACCATAGTGGGCAGTGGAAGCAGCCCGCAGGTGCTGAAAAAGGCAAAACTGAGTCAGGCCGAGATGGTTGTTGCCGTTACCGATAGTGATGAAACCAACATAGTGGCATGTCTCCTCGCTTCCGCTCAATCAACGTCCCCATTCAAGATCGCAAGGATAAGAAACCCTGACCTGAACAGGGATTCCGCTCTCTTCGATAAGGATCATCTGAACATAGACCTCTGTATAAACCCGGAAAGAGAAGCGGTGAATGACGTCATCAACCTCATGGAATACTCGGGAGCTTTGGAGGTTATAGATTTTGCCGGAGGCAGGGTCAAACTCGTATCATTCTATATAGATCCGGATTGTGTTGCCATAGGGAAAAACCTGCAGCAGCTCAGGGAGATATATGGTGAAGGTGTCCTTATTGCCTCTATCACGCGTGGAGATGAACCTATCATACCCTCCGGGAAGACAGTGATCAAAGAAAAAGACCATCTGTTTGTATTCGCCAGATCAGAAGATGTAAGAGATGTGCTCAGATTCTTCGGCAAAACAGCAGAACCTTCAGAGAGGGTGTTTATCCTGGGTGGAGATGACATAGCTCTCATGCTTGCGGAGTTGCTCGAAAAAAAGGGGGTTGACACAATAAAGATTATCGAAAAGAGGCAGGACAGGTGCGAAATGCTTGCCTCCAGGCTGAACAGGACCATCTGCCTCCATGGAGACGGGACAAGCCAGGACCTGCTCAAAGAAGAGAACATACAGGATGCCGATTACTTCATCGCGGCTACAAGTGATGAAGAGGCGAACATCCTGGGCGCTCTCCTGGCAAAGCAACTCGGAGCCAAAAAAGTCATATCGCTTGTCAATAAAGCCGACTACAACCATCTTGTTCCCATGATAGGCATCGACGGTGTTATGAACCCGAGGCGTGCCACTATCGGCAAGATACTGCACTTCATAAGAAAGGGTAAGGTCATCTCCGCGACACCCCTCGGCGATGAAAAGGCGGAAGCAGTTGAATTCATCGCACTTGAAACATCCGATATAACGAACAAACCTCTGAAAGATATCAAATTTCCAAAGGGCACCATTATCGGGACAATTACCAGAGATGATGAGGTGATAATTCCCGGAGGCGATTCCGTTATACTTCCGGGAGATCACGTTATACTGGTGGCTCTCCGTTCTTCAATTCCGCAGATCGAGAAGATCCTTGCGGTCAAGCTGGATTATTTCGGATGAACGCAAGAAATATACTATATATCCTGGGGACCCTTATTCTGTTTCTGGGGCTTACCATGCTTTTCCCTCTGTTTTGCTCTCTTTACTACGGAGAGGGCGATTTCAGCGCCTTTGTCTACTCATTATTAATAACCTCCAGCATTGGCGCGCTGCTCTATTTTCTGTTCAGGCCGGTTAACGGAAAGATAAGCCTGACACACAAGGAAGGATTTCTCATTGTTGCCACGGGATGGTTCCTCGCCGCGGTATTTGGTTCTCTCCCCTATATGATACAAGGTGTGCTGCCCCAGTTCGGCGATGCCTTCTTCGAATCCATATCAGGCTTCACCACTACAGGGGCCACTGTAATCACAAACATAGGAGATCTTCCCCATGGGATACTTCTCTGGCGCTCACTGACACAGTGGCTGGGGGGAATGGGGATCATTATACTATCCATCGCTATACTACCCCTTCTCGGAGTGGGGGGGATGCAGCTATATAAGGCGGAACTGCCCAGTCCCGTGAAAGACAAGATTACTCCACGCGTGGCAGAGACAGCGCGTACACTGTGGATAGTTTATATCATCATCTCCATAGTTGAATTTATCATGCTGCTCACGGGGAAAATGGATGTATTCAACGCCATCTGCCATACATTCACCACGATGGCCACAGGCGGATTTTCCACCAGCGACGCCGGCATCGCGCAGTTTAACAGCGCATACATAGATGGTATCATTACATTCTTCATGCTGGTCGCAGGAATAAATTTTACTCTTCACTACAGCCTTATCACAGGGAATTTCAAGGCCATCCTTAGAAACAGTGAACTGCGCCTGTACCTTGGGATTATTCTGACCGCCGTAATAATAGTAACCATCAGTCTGAAACAAAACTCAGTCTACGAAGCGGGGGGATATCTGCGGTATGCCTCATTCCAGGTGGTTTCCATACTGACGACTACAGGTTTTACCACCGCCAACTTTGATAACTGGCCGTCTCTGTCAAAGATCATTCTCCTGGTGCTGATGTTTATAGGCGGGTCAGCGGGTTCCACGGGCGGAGGCATGAAATGTCTCAGGATACTCCTCATCTTGAAGTATATCTATAAAGAACTCTATGGACTTGTTCATCCTCACGCGGTAACCGCGGTAAAACTTGGCAAAAGGATAGTGTACCCAGAAACCATGGCAAGCATATGGGGATTTTTCATGCTGTATCTTATGATGGCCGTTGTCGCGTCCATCATTCTGACCATGCTCGGTCTGGATATGATGACGGCATTTTCGTCCGTTGTCGCAACTATCGGGAATGTGGGTCCCGGATTCGGCGCTGTCAACCCCTCGGCAACCTACAGCGAGATACCCTACCTGGGCAAGTGGGTCCTTTCCTTCTGCATGCTTGCCGGGAGGCTTGAGATATACACGGTCATAATCCTGCTGATTCCCGAATTCTGGAAGAAATAAGAGAAATCGTAACTACTTATGTAGTCAGGCTGAAATCCCGATTCAAATCGGGAAAGGCTGAAGATACCCGAAAAACACGATTACCGCACTTTAAGCAGAGAAACGGCCAGGTTCGAGTTACTGTTGTTCCAAATGTGACGCTCTCGTAAAAAGTTTTTTCGGAGCGAATCCAAGCATTTTCAAGAGTGGGGACAGGTTTAAACCTGTCCCCGATTATCCTGCTCGGGTTATTTAAAGAGCAGAATGCCGATGATTGACAGTATAACCCAGCGAAAAAAATCGATTAGGGGATTCAGAACACCGAAGTAGAGCAAGCCGATTATAATAAAAAAACCGTAGGGCTCAAGCCGTGAAAGCGCGTACTGAAAACGATGAGATAAAAATCCCATAAGAATCTTAGAGCCGTCAAGGGGCGGGATCGGGATCAGGTTAAACGCCGCCAGTATGATATTGATCTGGGCCATATAGTAAAGCATCATCCCCGTGGGGCTATGCTCAGATGGTGACAGAAATTGCAGCAGGAAAATAGCAACAAAAGCAAGCATCATGTTGACGACAATTCCTGCTGAGGAAACAAATATCAACCCTTTCCGACTTTCACGCAGATTGGCAAAATTTACGGGAACCGGTCGCGCCCATCCGAAGCCGAAGATAAACAGCATGAGCGTCCCAACCGGGTCGAGATGCTTCAGCGGATTGAGGCTCAACCTGCCCATCTCCTTGGCGGTGGGATCTCCCATTCTGTAGGCAACCCATCCATGGCCCAGCTCATGAAGGATAACCGAGTACAAAAGCGGTACAGCTATCAAAATAAAGGTCAGAGGATCTTTAATTAAAAGATTGATCAATCCCATCTATTCACATCCTCCTTCCAGTATGTTGTCCTGTCAACCACGCTCAATATAAGAATGTTGGTAACTACTCACGTAGTCAGGTTGTCCCGACAAGTCGGAATTAGACTAAAGGCCAAAGAGACCGTTAATAGAAAATGGGCTGGGTATCGCGAATAGAGATGGTTTCTCGGCAACTGAGGGCTCAGCTAAAGCCGGTTTTACACCCCGGGGATCTCGTATGATTCGATCCGGTCGAACCTCCGTGTTCTTCTATGCCGCGTACTTGCGCACGAATTCTTCCACCAGTTTGAATTTTTGAACCTTGCCGCTGGCGGTCATGGGAAAGTCGGTAACAAACTCCCAGTAGCGGGGTATTTTGTGGCGGGCAATTTTGCCCTGGCAGTAGGCCACCAGATCATCCTCGCATGCAGTCTGTCCCTCGTTCAGCTTGATCACAGCCAGTAGCTGTTCCCCGTATTTCTTGTCGGGAATCCCTACGATATAAATGTCGTTGATCTTTTCATAGCCGTGGAGAAACTCCTCGATCTCGCGTGGATAGATATTTTCGCCGCCCCTGATGATCATCTCCTTGATACGACCGGTAACCTTGAAATAGCCGGCCTCATCCACAATGCCCAGATCACCCGTGTGCAGCCAGCCTTCAGCATCGATGGTATCCCGTGTAGCCTCTTCCATCTTGTAGTAGCCCTTCATCACGCAGGCGCTGCGCGTGACTATTTCACCCTGGGTATTCGGCGGCATGGTTTCACCGCTGTCCGGGTTCACAACGCGGCCTTCAATGCCGGGGAGCAGACGTCCCACCGTCGACACCCGCAGCTCAACCGGATCGTCGCGCCGGGTCATGGTCATGACCGGCGAAACCTCGGTTTGACCAAAGGCGATCACCACCTCGGGGCAGTGCATGCGCTTGCGAACCTGGTCCATTGTTTCCACCGGACAGGGCGCCCCGGCCATGATACCGGTCCGAAGCGACGACATGTCATAGTTGTCGAAATCCTCGTGGTTGAGCATGGCGATGAACATAGTGGGCACACCGTTTATGGCAGTGCAGTGCTCCTGTTCGATATACTGGAGAGCCTCGAGGGGGCTGAAGTATTCGAGCACAACCATGGTAGAGCCGTGATAGACGCTGTTGAGTGTGCTCATTACGCAACCGAAACAGTGAAACAACGGCACCTGGATCAACAGGCGGTCATCCGGGGTCAGGCCCATCACATCGCCTACCATGCGGGCATTATTTACGATATTGTAGTGGGTGAGCATGACTCCCTTGGGAAAACCTGTGGTACCGGAGGTGTACTGCATATTGATGGTGTCGTGGACATCCAGAGAGACCATGCGCCGGTCCAGATCCTGGTCGCTGATGTTGGCCCCCAACGCGACCACGTCGGCAAAGGAATTCATGCCCGGAGTCTCGGTGCGCTCTCCGATATAGACAATATTTTTCAGCTTCGGAAGTTTCTCAGACTGAAGCATCCCCGGGGAACAGGAATCCAGCTCGGGAAGCACAGTCCGGATGATCTCGTAGAAGTTCGCGTCGCGATATTGTTCCATAAACACCAGAGTGATTGAGTCGGACTGGCGCAGGATATATTCAAGTTCGCTCGATTTATAGCTTGTGTTTACGGTGACGAGCACCGCGCCGATCATACTGAGCCCGAATTGCATATAGACCCATTCCGGCAGGTTAGTTGTCCAGACCGAAACAGGATCACCTCGCTTGATCCCAAGGGCCATGAATCCCTTGGCCACTGAGCGGCAATGAGCATATAACTCGGCGTAAGTTAGTCGAATTGAACTCTGGGGATAGATCAGTCCATCTGCTTCTGGTTGCCGCTGCGCTGTGTCTTTTAACAAGTCTCCGATGGTTGACTCTTTAAATCCTGTCATGTTGAGATTCCTTTCTTGAATTGATATCTTCCTTTTCACTTGGTGTGTTCAATGATCAGGACACGCTATACAATCAAAAGATATATCACAAGATTTATTTTACCGTTCAGGCCTGGCTATCTGTCCAGATATCTCTGTGTCCCAGCGCCGGTACCTATTCACGGGCCTTCAAGGCCGCGTAAATCCTCTTGTGAGTGGTAGCGGGCAGGCCCAGTCTTTCGGCCTCACGGACTATGAATTCGACAAAAGTTTCTATTTCCGTTCGCTTTCCCTTTTCAAAATCCATCTGTAGTGATGTTTTAGCCTCATAGGGAAAGGCCCTGGCCTTCTCGATGGTTGATTTCTTGATGTCCTCAGGAAAATCTACACCATATGCCCCGGCAAGAGCCAACAGTTCCTCAAGGAGGCTGTCCATGAGTTTCATGCCCTCCCTGTCCTCCAGAAGCCCTCCTATGGTGGTGTTAAGAAAGGTCGTCGCGTTCGCTAGAGGAGAAACAAAGAGGTATTTCTCCCACGCGATATTGTTGATATCGGTTCTGTACCACGCGTCGATATCCGCTTTCCGGAATATATTCTCTATACGTGTCCCGTCAGCTTCGTCATTCGTTTCACTCCCGAAGAACATCTTGCATGAACCACCGGTCTGCTGACAAACGCCGGGCCGCACGATATGAGACCCGATATACACACACCCGTTCCATATCCTGCCCTTATCGAGAACTGACTTCAATTTCTCCGCGTTATCCACCCCGTTCAGCACGGAAATGACGACGGTGTTTTTACCTGTGTTGGGAGCGAGCAGTTGCGCGCTTTCAGTGAGATCATAGCCCTTGACGCACAGGAGGATGATATCGAATATACCGCAGTCCGACGGGCTGTCGGTTGCCAGATCGGGCCTGGCTGTGAAATCTCCCGTTGCTGCGCTCATCACCTGCAGTCCGTCTGCCTTTATAGCCGCCAGGTGTGGCCCTCGCGCTATGAAAACAACTTCAACATTTTCATCACCGGCATAACCTTTTGCCAGCATGCCTCCATAATAACCGCCTACACCGCCTATTCCCATTATTGCTATCTTCATCTGAATATCTCCTTTTACGCGTTCCCGCTCAGAGCACGGGAGCGAAGTGAAGATTTCTCCGGCTCCACGCTGCGCGAACACTTTCCATTATTATCCCGACACGTCGGAACAATGAAGGTTTTAACGGGACTTGCCTCGCATTAATCATAGGCCAGGCGAAGCTTTTCATCCATCAGTGTCAGCTGAATGATCTGTTTCCACTCAGGATTATTCCATGTCCCCAGTTTATCATGCATAATGAGGTATTTTTGAGGTATGGGATGGGTGCCATAGACCACTTCAACGCCGCATCTCTTTTCGATAAAATCATGAAAATAGGTGATATAAGGACACGGTGGATATCCCACAATCAGTCCGGTGGCAAGGTGTATCACGCTTGCCCCGTTTCTCGTCATTTCATCCACGGCATATTCGACATTTCCCCCGGGACATCCGTCGCAGGTAGTATAACCGACGGCCTCAACTTCCATATTCCTGTACCGGCTGAAAGCGCCCTCTCTGTTTCGCAGTGCCCTGAAACATTTTCCGCCAGCGCATCTGCGGTAACGGTCACAGATGATTATTCCGATCTTGATTTTTTCACCCATTTTCATGCTACCTCCTCATCTTTTTTTACCACGCAATATATCCCCTTGCCTTCAAGCCCTGGACTGAAACACAGATTGTCTGATTTGCACTGCGCTTTTCGGAGATCCCCGGCCTTCCAGCGATTGATCAGGTCTGGTTCTCTGATTAAAGGGCGACTCATGGAGATATAATCCGCCACCCCGTCTTCCACAAGTTGTTCGGCGACTTCAATGGACCGCATGCCGCCGACCAGGATCAATGGAATGTCTATCTCTTTTTTGAAGGCGCTCGCCTCTTCCCTGAAGTAGGCCTCTCTGTCCTGAGAATTGATCTTTGATCGGCTGGGAGACAGCCTGCCGCTTGTAAGCATGCCTCCGCTCAGCTCAATCGCGTCGAGACCGGCACCGGCCAGCAGACGCGTGACTTGAAGAGATTCCTCCAGCTCCAGCCCGTTCTCCACGAAATCCCGGCAGTTCATCTTGATCAATACCGGATAGTCTTTGCCCACAGCCTCTCTGACTGCGTGGCACACTTCGAAATGAATCCGGGCCCGGTTGTGAATACTTCCTCCATATTCATCCCGGCGTTTGTTAAATGCGGGGGAGAGAAACTGACTTAGCAGATAGCCATGGGCGGAATGAATCTGAACCCCGTCAAAGCCTGCTGATCCGGCCCTCCGGGCCGCGGCGGAAAAGCCCTCAACAATTTCCCTGATATCCAGCGCCGTTATTTCCTTTCGCGGTGATTCTGCCGGCAACCCATCGAAGTCTGAAACAACCAGAGGAGGCTGTCTGGTTAATTGCGCGGATGTAAAACAACCGGCATGGGCCAGTTGGGCTATGATCCTGCCGCCACACGCGTGAACCGCGGCGGTCATCTCCTGAAGTCCGGGGACGAGTTCATCGGTGTAGATGCCAAGCTGCCAGGGGCTTGCCTTACCCTCCGGCCGGACATACGCGTGACCGCCTATAATCAGGCCCACGCCACCTCTGGCCAGGGCGGCCATTGTCTCAATCAGTTTCGGTGTGACAGCCCCATCATCGGCGGCCATTCCTTCCCACGTCGCCGATCGAACGAATCGATTCGGCAAATTCATGCCATTTATCGCGCTGTCTTCAAAAAGTTTGCTCATATCTTTCCTCAACGGTCCCGGGCTGTAAAATTTATGGTTATTCTCCAATTTAGTTGGAGAAGATGGTCCAAGGATTTGGTTTCTAATGTAATCCAGGATTGTCTTTCTTCCTTTCACTCGACCCTTGAACCCTCTAATATTAATTGTAGATAGCGCACTTATTTTGTCTTAATTAACTGCAACTAATCGAGAGATGATTTAAATATATATTGTAAGTTTGACCCCAGTTTTACTTTCGTGGTAAGCAAAGTCAAGGAAAAGATGGTATTAATAATCAAGGAGGCATGGTTAACCTGTGAGAAATATATTACGGTTCGTACTTCTCGGAACCCTCTGTCTTGTATTGGGGGGCTGTGGCTTATTCATAAAACATATTCCTCAGGGCCAGATCATGTATCCAACCCCGATGGATCATTTTATCAAGGTTGGGGATGTGAATTTTCACTACCGGGAATATCCCGGAAAGGGTGAGGATGTATTCCTCCTCCACGGTTTTGCCTCCTCCACTTATACATGGGAGGGTGTGGCGCCATGTCTTCAGAAGCGGGGCTATCATGTCTGGGCGCTTGATATGAAGGGTTTCGGGTGGTCCGATAAGCCGGAGGGAGCGAAGTATGACCCCATCACCCTCATGGAAGAAGTTAATCAGTGGATGGATGTGATGGGTATCGAGGATGTAACATTTGTAGGTAATTCACTTGGAGGTGCTATCGCGGTGGTCATGGCCATTGAACACCCCGAGAGGATAGGGCGCATGATTCTGATAGACGCGGCCTCTTACAACCAGACAGAGAGGCCTCTTATTGTAAGGATGGCAGGCCTGCCGTTTTCACGCGGCTTCGCGAAACTCTTCTTTGGCCGCTGGGCAAGGTATTCTATCATCCTGACCGCGTGACAGAAGAAAAGGTAGACGCTTACTATAAGAGAATGTGCACCCACGGCGCGCTGGATGCCCAGACATCAGTGGCAATGTCCCTGGACTTTGGCATATTCGAAAAATATACAAGACGCATACCTGAGATAAAAGCGAAGACCTTGATCATATGGGGGAGGGAGGATAAGTGGATACCCCTTAAAAACGGTCTCAGATTCAGGAAAGAGATTGCCGACTCCACTATTGTGGTGATTCCTGAGTGCGGTCATATACCGCAGGAGGAATATCCTGAGAAAACCGCGGGACTGATAGCCGATTTTATGCAGAACAAACCTGTCGATGATTCGGGCATACCGGTGGGTAAAAACAAGTGAACTCCCGTTCCTCCGCAGGAGTGATTACACTGTCATGGTCTCAAAGGGACGAATCATTCGTATTTCAGCCCCGGGTGCACTTCCGGATACCCGCTTGAGAAACCCCGGCATATCCTATAGTGAAAGGGGATGATGACCTTTGGCTGCAATATCTCCGGAAGGCGGTTGCAATATTCAGGGATCTTCGTCCACCCCGGAACGCACATGAATAGAACATCGCAGCGATGCCCCTCGACCTCCGACTCTATAAAATTCGCGCTTCCGGCGTGCATGAAGACAACCCCTCCCATCTCCAGCTTCGGCATATAGACATCGCCGAGCCTGTAGTCACTAGCCTTCATCGGCAGACGGTTTTCAGGGTTGATCTCGCCGGTATAGGGTACTTTCCCGAAAAGAACCAGGCCATGCCTTGACCGGATCATGGTAACCGCCGCGCCCCCCGGCAGCTCAACCCGCTCACCCCCTTTGCACACGGTAACAATGCCGGGTTTCCCATACATGGCCATGAGCGTCTCAAGGCTGTTACTCCCAATCAGCGGACATTCAAGGCGCTTTGCGAATTCAGGAATGTCCGATAATCTGCCCGGCAGCCTCTCGAGATAGCGGTCTATCACGTCTGGCTTCGGCTTTGGGCGGCCAAAGAAGGATTCGAACTTTCCGGGTCTCGAATGGTAGGGGTCTATCAATACGGTTTTCCCGCCTTCAGTAAACTCAACCCCCGCGGCGCCGGTCCAGCGAATTTTTACCATGAATGCACCTCCAACTGATTTTTTCAGTGTAACTCAGGTAGATAGGCTGTAGGCTGAAGTCATTAAAATTATAATACCAAAAAACTAACAGCCTTCAGCCTGATCCCGACTTGTCGGGATTATTCCCCTGTGGACATGACAAAGAACGGGGCGTGGTTCGATGTGAACACAGGAGGGTCTCTCCGCAAAATAGCCTGGATAACGGGATTTCTTCTGAACTCGCGATCCAGAAACCGTCTGACATGCTTTCTGTCCCACCCCCCGGGATGTCTGAACTGCCTGTAGAGGGTCAGATCGCCGGAATAAAAATCCTCTGTATCCAGACCTGCCGCGTCCGGGCCATAGGCGGGCATATTGAATATTGCAAGGTTTTTCGCCTCCCTGTACGTCTCGGCGGGGGTTCCAAAGAGGAGATATATGTAGGTGCCTATGCCGACATCCCTGAGGTTTTTCAGCGCCATGGATGCCTCTGTCAGATCAATGCCTTTATCTAGCGCGTCGAGAACAGACTGATCCCCCGATTCGAGGCCGATCTTCAGCATGACGCACCCGGAACGTTTCAGGCTCCTGCAGAAGTCAGGGTCTGTCAACCGGCGGGTTACGCGCGCAAATCCGTACCAGGGGATACCGGGGGGATTGTCGACTATGGCTGTAAGTAGCGCCGGGCTCATCGCGTTATCGAGAAAATGTATGAGGCGGGGGTTGTAGCGTTCGATAAGGCCCTCAATGTCGGAGATCGACTCATTCACTGGAAGGGGAGAATAGAAACTACCCTCGGCCTTCTCCGGGCAGAAGGTGCACCGGCTCCAGTAGCAGCCGCTTGACGCGCTGTAAGGGAGGACAAAACCCGGAGACAGGTAGGCAATCCGAGTATGTCAAGGAGGGGGTCCTCGCCCGGCCCCGCCACCATGTTGTCAACAAGGCCATCAAACGGGTTCCTCCAGCCGGGGTTACTGAGCCATGATGTCACAAGGCCTCCGCCCAGAACCAGTCTTGCGTCCGGGCAGAGCTTTTTTATGAGACCGATCATGGAAAAGGTCGGAATGGCCTGGCTCAGATAGTTCAGCGAAATTCCAACAACGGAAGGCTCTTTATCCTCGAAAACAGCCGACAGTCTCTCCATAAAATAACCGTAAAAAGGACTTGTTTCCGGTTGCTCCGATGTCCTTATGAGATCGGAACTTCTGAGAGGGGAGAGGCTGAAATCCTGATAATTCGCGAGGCCGACAGCCACACCATGAGCGCGCGCGACCTAATTGAGGACGTGGTTTATATCATTCACCGCCCGGCTGTAGCGGTCTATATGCCTGTAGAGATTTGGGTGCAATAGCGCGGAAACATTCGAATCCAGATGTCGCGATGCCCGCCTGGACCACGTATCGTCAGCCTCGACGGGACATCTCAGGAGAGTCATCAGACCTTCAAGATTGGCATCCAATACGCGGCAGCGAACGTTATGTTTCCCCAGCATCCCCAGGAGATTTGCGATTCCCGCGGGCGGCTCGCAGGGTCTTACGACTGGTTTAGTCAGAGACATCTATGATAAGATTTGTCAAGGGAAAACGGAGGTTTTCCCCATTCAGGCTGGTCGGGGGGTCGGGGGTCAGGTCTTGCAATAACACATTTAAATGAGTTGCTCGATGTCGTACAGATGGAATGTGTTATTGCAAGACCTGACCCCCATCTTACCCATCAACCATTCCCGTCAGCTCTTCCCATCTGCGGTCAGCCAATTCCTGGGCCGCATTGACTGCTTCATCGGTTATATAGCGGAACCGTCCCTGAGCTTTCATGTATTTCGTAGATCGGGAAGACCTTTGACTGTGTGGCCATGCGGGAGATCTTGATTGAATCAGCGGAATCAATCTGCCAACCGGGAGGACATGGTGACAACATATGGATAAACTTTGTGCCTTTAATGGAGCGGACTTTCCTGAACTTCGTGTATATATCAGCCGGATAGGCCACCGACGCCGTGGCCATATAGGGAATACCATGGTTCAGCATAATCTTTTCAATATCTTTTTTCGGTTCCTCTTTGACTGCTTCACCCGGTGTTGTGGTTGTCCATGCGCCCGCGGGTGTCGCGCCGGAACGCTGTATGCCGGTATTCATGTATGCCTCATTGTCGTAACAGACGTAGAGGATGTCTTCGTTTCGCTCAGCGGCTCCCGAGAGGGCCTGCAGACCGATATCAAAAGTGCCGCCATCCCCGGCCCATGCCATGACAACAGTATCTTCCTCTCCCCTGATATCAAGAGCGGCGCGTACACCTGATGCCGCGGCTGCAGCCGTTTCAAAGGGGACATGGAGAAGCGGTACCTGTGAGGCCGAATAGGGATAAGCACCTACAATAACGCTCATGCAGCAGGCGGGCAGAACGATAACCGTGCGTCGGCCCAAGCCCTTCAAGGCAAGTTTCATCGCCAGCGAGGCGCCGCACCCCTGACACGAGAGTACGCCGGACTGCCACAATTCTTCTCCGGTCATCACATCGCGTGGTATTTCTATCATCTT
>JAFDAR010000217.1 GCA_019313735.1 Deltaproteobacteria bacterium
TCCTGCTCAGGGCCATAGCATTAAGGGCATCGGGCAAAGGGATATCAAGACGGGAAAGGTTTGCACCCATTTTTGTAAATTTCTCAAAATCAATAGACCGGGATTTACCCTGCAGCCAGTGCCGAACCGCCCTCAGGACATCTTTGTTCATCTTGACAAGTGCTTCGAGGTGTAAGGTGAGGTTTGGCGCCATCGCCTTTATATCCTCCGCCCAGTTGCGGGAGATCTCTTCCGTGTCTCTCTCAATGAGTTTCATGAGAATATTCGACAGCAGCCTTTTCTGCTCTTCTGTTTTGGGTGAAAATTTCTCCTCTGGGTCCATATCAGGGAATAATTGCTTGAAGGAATCGACCATTGCCCAGGAGTCTTTGTTTTGATCAATGTATATGTCGATGGCCTTTTTGTTGGATGACCATGCAAGTTTTGGGAGCTTCATAATGGGGAAATAACCGGCATCGCTGGCATCATCACCCGCTCTGAGCATCCCTCCCGCAGCTTCGGCCTCATAGGTGACTATGGCCATGCTGCCGTAAAAGTAGTTTTCTATGGTATCAACATCGATCAGCCTTACTATCTTTCCCTTGATTCCAGCTTCTTCCTCCAGCTCTCTGAGGGCCGCATCTCTCACTTCTTCCCCCGTTTCCGCAAAGCCGATAGGCAGGCACCACATTCCGCTGTAGGGCTCGTTCTTCCTCATTAACTACGATGCAGCTCGCGACGGGGAGGGGATTATCGTAGAATATGGTGTGGCAGTAAGGGCAGTAATCCCGTAGTTTCCCCTCTATCTCGGACTGTATTATTGCGTTCCCACAGTAACAGCAGAACAACCTCTTCTTATTCATCACCATTACGTTCCCTGAAGCACATGCTTCGAAGAATCTGAAAACAACACCACTCTTTGTGCTTTCATATTTCTTACGAATTCCGGTAATTGATATTAAGATTTCAGATACCACTGTATAAGACTAAAACAAAGGAAAAATTTACAGAATTGCTATCACTTATTACTCCGGCAACAATATATGTCCATCCGTCATTCCCGCGAAAGCGGAAATCCAGAATTGGCTTGGATGCCGGATCAAGTCCGGCATGACATTTGACATGTTTAATTGCCGTAATAATAGATGAATTTCAGGGACAGCATCCCTGATTAAACCCGTAATGGCCGGCGAAAAATTGTGTACATTAGTCGATTACCATATTTTTGAGCTTGTTTTTCTTCACGGATAATATATTATCGCGTCCATGAAAAATCAATATGACCCGGGGATGCACCCGGCAGGGTGTTAACCTGAAGAGACCTTTGCAGAATGTTCAATTTTGTTCAAGTTCAAGGAAGGCGAGAATTTTAACCACAGGAATATATTGGATATTTCGAGGATTAAAATTTGAGACTGACGCAGAAATTGGGAAGTGGAAGCGAGAGGGGGGAGGCGGCCATGGAAATAAAGATCAGCAACACAATTATTGCCCTTGTTTTGGGAGATATAACAAAGGAGGAGACGGATGCCATAGTGAATGCCGCGAATTCAGGATTGAAGGGCGGCGGAGGTGTGGATGGCGCTATACACAGAGCTGGAGGCCCTTCCATTATGAAGGAATGCAGGAAGATAGGCCATTGTCCCACAGGTCAGGCGGTGGTTACCGGAGGGGGAAACCTCAAAGCCGGGTATGTTATACACACGGTAGGCCCTGTTTACAGAGGGGGCAATCGGGGAGAGGTGGATCTTCTCAAAAGCGCCTATCTGGAGAGCCTTAAAAAGGTTACGCAAAAGGGGCTCAGAAGCGTGTCTTTCCCCGCGATAAGCGCGGGCATATATGGTTATCCCCCGGGAGAGGCGGCATCCATTGCCCTTAAGACTGCTATCGATTATGTGAGAGACCACGAAGAGATAGAGCTGGTCCGGTTTGTTTTGTTCAGCCAGGATATATATGATGTGTTCTCGGATGAGCTGAAAAAATTAGGTGACTACTTACGTAGTTAGGCTGTCCCAACGAGTCGGAATTGAACTGAGAGTAGATGGGCTAAAGCCTGTTAGTTTTTTGTAACCTAAATGCCTACAGCCTTCAGCCTGTACCCGAAGGGGGCACTTTCCACCTGAGTACTTACAATGCATGGTAATAATATTTGAATTTTTCTTTTGAACAGGGTCCTATAAGACCTCCGAGCGAGGCGAAAAGCCTCCTGATCAGGGTTACAAGAAATTGTCCCTGGAACAGGTGTGCCTTTTGCCACACCTATCACGGAACAAAGTTTGAACTGAGATCTGTGGAGGAGGTCAAGGCTGATATACAGGAGGCCAGGGATATAGCGGATCAGATACGGGAGATATCGTGGAAACTGGGGCAGGGGGGGGTGGTTACACGCTCCGTCATAGATCGCGTTTACGGGAGCGACGCGCTTTACAGCGACAGTTTCAGGCAGGTGGCCGCGTGGCTCTATTTTGGTGGTGAATCCGTCTTTCTCCAGGATGCCAATTCCCTAATAGTGAAGACCGATGATCTGGTTGAAATATTATCTTTCATCAGGGAAAGGTTTCCTTCCGTCAGCAGGATTACTTCATATTGCCGGTCGCATACCGCCCGCCGGAAATCTATTGAAGAATTGTGCATGCTGCGCGACGCCGGCCTGACGAGAATCCATATCGGTCTGGAAAGCGGGAGCGACTCTGTCCTGAAATTTATAAGAAAAGGTGTCACTGCCGCGGACCATATAGAGGGCGGACAAAAGGTGGTGGAATCGGGCATATCTCTCTCCGAGTATATTATACCGGGTCTTGGAGGTGACAGATGGTCCCGCGAGAATGCCCTGGAAACCGCAAGGGTCATCAATGAGATAAATCCGAATTACATAAGGTTAAGGTCACTGCAGGTAAGAAGAGACACGGACCTTTACAGGATGATGAAGAACGGAGAATTCAGGCCGCTTGGTGATGAGGATGTGGTAAGAGAGATAAGGCTGTTTATCGAGAACCTTGATGGTATTGAAAGCCGGATAGTCAGCGATCATATACTCAATCTTCTGGAGGAGGTGGAGGGCACGCTTCCCGAGGACAAAGAAAGGCTACTTGGCATCATTGACAGCTTTTTCGCGATGTCTGGAGAGAACAGGGTCATATATCGTCTTGGCAGGAGGAAAGGCATATACAGAAGTATTGATGATCTTTCGGACTCGAGGACTTATAATGCGCTCAAGATTGTCCTGGAAGAGTACAGAAGAGAAGGTTCCGGGAATCTGGACAGGGATTTGCACAGGATAATGCACAATTACATCTGATTTATTCGCAAAAAGCCACGCTATGCCATTTTGGTGGCCGCCTATTTTCTTGACATGATAAACCGATAAATATAGCATACGAAATTCCTCACATCTCTATCGGGAAGGGTAATAATGACAACAGGCAAAAAGATAAATAAAGTTCTGGTTGCCAACAGGGGTGAAATAGCCCTGAGGCTGATTCGGACGATCAAGGAGCTGGGACTCGGATCTGTAGCCATTTACGAGAATCCTGATAAAGAAGCGCTTTTTATCAGATTTGCGGATGAGGCTATCATGATAGGCGATGGGCCGAGAAAGGATTATCTTGACATTGACAGGATGATCTGGGCGGCTCGCAAGAGCGGTGCCGACGCGATACACCCAGGGTATGGATTTCTTGCGGAGAATCCCGATTTTTCCAGCGCCTGTGAAAAGGCCGATATAACCTTCATCGGTCCTCCTCCCGACGTTATCCATAACCTGGGCGATAAGATTATTGCCAGAAAAATCATGGAGAAAGCGGGTATACCTGTCACCCCCTGAAAGCATCCTGTGGTGGAGGGGGGAGGGGAATACGAAAGGTTGAAGATAAAAAGGATTTGTTGATCCAGATACCCTTGGCACGGGCGGAAGCATTACATGCCTTCAATGATGATAATATCTATATAGAGAAGTGTATCGAGAATCCCCGCCACGTCGAGATCCAGATACTGGCGGATCAGCACGGAAAAGTCATTCACCTCGGCTCGCGTGATTGTTCAATCCAGAGGAGACACCAGAAGCTGATAGAGATCGCGCCCGCGGATCTTCCGGTTGATGTCCTTGAATCGATGTGTGAGACGGCTGTGTTGGCGGCCACGGAGTCCGGTTATATAAATGCCGGGACTGTGGAGTTTCTGGTTGACCCC
>JAFDAR010000218.1 GCA_019313735.1 Deltaproteobacteria bacterium
AAGCACAGGTCTGACGATTCCTTCTCGGGTGCTGCGCTTGATCGCAAGCATGAATTCTTCGTCTTCAGGCGCAAGTACGGCCAGTGTCTTCGGCCCCTGCTCGGAGGCAATCCGATCTATGTCGGCAAATGATCTTATTAATGGGAGGTCTTTTTTCATAAGTTTCCAGATTGAGATATCCTGTTGTTAACACGACGAATCCGACTAACATACAACCAGCTCAAATACAAGCGATATGTCCGGGATTGAATCTGTCCCTTGCCGCCATAGAAAAAACGCATCCATTTTGCTGTCTTGCGGCTTGCCACGGGGGGGGGTCATTATGGGTGCGAATGGGGTTGTTTCTCAATCGAATACAACCGGTTCTCTCAGGATGGCCCTTCTTGCCACGGCGGCGAGGGAAGCTATTCGCGGATGAGTGTCCTTGAGGGATGCTATCTGATGGAGGCTGTCCGCCGTTCTCGATATCAGCATGGCAAGGTCGCCCTCCGCTATCTTTGTCCTTTGAACTATGCGGTCCCATTCTGTTCCGGAAGCCCAGCTGTAGATGGCCAAGGAGGTCCAGAGGGGGAGAGGAGCCGTGTCAAATCCGGCAGCTGTCATCCTTTTCAAGAGGGGCTCCGCAGACTTGTATGCCCTGTCGATGGCCTTCCTTAACCGTTTTGGCAGTGAAGTTCTGCTTATGGTGATATTATAGCTCCTGTCATACGCGAATGGCGCGATAACAGCGGCGAGAAGGGCTTCGTTCTCGTATGGAAAGGCGTCATCTCTCAGACATTGCGCGATCAGGAGAGGCTGATCCAGTCTGAGCTGTGAGGTCCAGATGCCATCTTCTGTAAGGCGATTTTCTTCATCCACAAAGCCTTCCGCTTTCAGAAAATCGAGGTGCCTGCTAAAATCTTCCCAGAGGACTTTTTTGCCCCCTTTCTTTCTGTGCTGATAATCAGCGAACGATCTTTCAAAGATATCCCTGATCCCTTCAGGGGTGTGGGACAGCAGGAGATTCAGCGCCATTGAGAAATCACTTCGAAGACGGCTTGCTATCTTTTCCGGCCTCGAAAAATAGAGCTTTCGGATATGCAGGAGATCCATGAATTTTCCGGGGAAGGCCATCATAAAGCCTATTTTATCCTGTCCCCTTCTTCCCGCTCTTCCGGTCATCTGGTGAAAGGCGGTTGCGTCCAGGGGCATAAATTCACTGCCGTTGAACTGATCCGAATTGAACAGCACCACTGTTCTCGCGGGAAAATTCACCCCGGCGGCCACCGTGGATGTGGCGAATACCGCGTCGAGATGTTCCCCTTTCATCATGGTCTCCACAACGGATTTCCATGCCGGCAGCTGACCGCCATGATGCGCCCCAACCCTTGAATAACGCAGACTTTGGAGCTGTTTGTGGTTTTCCAGGTAGGGATGGTCTTTCAGTATTCCGTTAAGGTCACTTTCGAAGGAGCCGTTGTTGCCGCGATCCGAAGTGTGCCTGCAGAGGTTTACCGCGGCATCGCAGTCCCCCCTTGATTTCAGGAAGAATATTGCCGGCAGCAGGTTGAACTTACGCATAATTTCTATGATTGTGTCAAATGGAGGCAGCTTGCCCCTGAAGGAACGCCTGTTTCTGTTTTTATCAAGCCAGGAGATGGCGGCGTCATTCAATCGGCTCCCATTTAAAAGGGGAGTTATCTTTCCCGGGGGATGGAGAAACAGGGGATAAAGTGGGACAGGCCTTTCATCACCACTTATAACAATGCACTCCTTGTTTCGCAGCGAACTCAGCCATCCCGCAATTTCCCCGCTGTTTCCAATGGTGGCTGACAGCATGAGCATATTTATCCTGGTGGGGAGATAGATCATTATCTCTTCCCATACCACGCCCCTGTCTTCATCTCCCAGGAAGTGGGCCTCGTCCAGTATGACAAGATCACAATCAAGGGCTTCCCCGCGGTGCATGGCATCATAGAGTTTGTTTCTCAGGATTTCGGTTGTACCCACGATTATGGGGGCGTCTGAGTTCTCCTTTGTGTCACCTGTAAGAATGCCCACATTTTTATCTCCGAAGGTCTCTCCAAACTCAGTCCGTTTTGAATTGGTAAGCGCTTTCAGCGGAGAGGCATACCAGCAGCGCCCACCCCTCTCGTAGATGGATTGAATGGCCCTTTCGGCAATCCATGTCTTCCCCGCCCCGGTAGGAGCTGTCACGAGACAGTCGGTCTTCTGTATGGCCCTGAGCGCGTCTGACTGGAAGGGGTCGGCTTTGAAGGGTGTGGGGTCCGGGTTGCCGATGCGGGAAAATACCTTCTCCAACGCCGGATCGGCCTGCGGTTTCACCACCGCACTGTTCTCCTGATGAGTTTCCTTGCTTCTTCTCCGTGGATGGTGGTAGTTGTATCTCGTTTTTCTAGAGGTGACGTAACGCTTTCTGGTCTGTGTCATATTATTGTATTGTATCCCGTCCGGTGTTATTAGGCGGCATAGGTATCACAGTTTGGTGAATTTGTAAAAAGCGGGGATTTGAAGGATATATACTGGGGCTGGTTTGTCGTCACTGGAGCATTTTTTGTCCTGAGCGTGAGCTATGGCGCCAGATATTGCTTCGGGGTATTTGTGCATCCGATGTTTGTAGATTACCACTGGCAGATGTCTGCCATATCCCTTGGATTCTCAATAAATCTACTGATGTACGCACTGGGCGGTCTGGTCAGCGGGCGGTTACTCGACAGGATGGCGCCCAGGTGGATAATGACGATCGGGGCATGTGTCGCCGCGCTTGGTTTTATCTCAACAGGATTTGTTCATACGCCGGGCCAGCTGTATCTGACTTATGGTGTGTTGGGCGGCATAGGGTCCGCCGGGATAGGTGTTGTGGTAAACAGTTCTTCTGTCGGAAAGTGGTTTGTAAGGCATAGAGGGCTGGCTATCGGTGTGGCATCGATAGGGATCGGCCTTGGCACCATGACATTAACGCCGGTGGCGGGCTATATAGTCAAGAACTACCACTGGCGCACCGGTTTTATGCTCCTCGGGGGCATAGTACTGGTTGTGGGCGTGCTTGTTTCGCAGGTACTGATGGGAAAATCCAGGCCGGAGGAATATGGTATGTTGCCGGATGGAGATCAACCAGAAACAAAGCCGCTTGAACATAGAGATGATATCCCCGTATTGGCTTATGGTTTTCCGGCAACCGTCCTCAGGGATCATCGTTTCTGGGTGCTTGTGATCTGTTTCAGCGGCGCGATTATGGCGCAGATGATGGTGTTTGTGCACCAGGTTTCCTACGCGGTTGACACCAATATAGGCAGGATAGCCGCCGCTTCCTCTCTGGGCGCCATAGGTGTCGCGAGTATATTCGGGCGATTCTTTTTCGGGTGGCTCAGCGATCATATTCGTGATCCTAAATATTCTGCCCTGTCGGGATTCCTTGTAATGGCATCCGGGATGGTTATTTTACTAAATACGGAGACCACCGGGATGTTGTATGTGTATGCCCTTGTCTTCGGTTTCGGATATGGTTCCCTCGCGCCCATGATGCCGGTCTTGCTCTCCGACAGATTCGGCAGGGAAGTGCTGGGATCGGCATACGGGCTGCTGACATTCTTCACAGCCGGTATCGGAGGAGTCATAGGTCCTGTCCTGGGAGGGATAATTTACGATAAGACAGGCTCATATAATCAGGCGTGGCAACTGAATATTATTGTGCTGGTCTCTATTTCCCTTCTTATGCTTATCTTGAAACCGAAGAGGTAACAT
>JAFDAR010000219.1 GCA_019313735.1 Deltaproteobacteria bacterium
GCGAAGTTTGTCGCTTCGGATATCATGCCCCCTGTCTCGTTCATCTCTTCTATGATTTTGGGATAATCTTCCGGATCGGTGACAACGGACACAAAGCGGTGATTTTTCGCCGCCGCCCGCAGCATGGTGGGGCCTCCTATGTCGATATTCTCAACGGCATCTTCCAGCGTGCATCCTTCCTTTGCCACCGTATCTTCAAACCGGTAGAGGTTGATGACGACCATGTCTATCATGTCGATGCCATGCTCCAAGGCCGATTTTACATGATCTTCATTATCCCGCAGGGCAAGCAGACCGCCATGGATCTTCGGATGGAGTGTCTTCAGCCTGCCATTCATCATCTCCGGGAAGCCTGTGTAATCCGAAACGTCGGTGACATCTATGCCGGCCTCTCTCAACTGTGCGGCCGTTCCCCCTGTGGAGAGTATTTCCACATCAAACTTTTTCAGCTCTGCTGCGAAATCAACAATCCCCTTTTTGTCTGTTACGCTTATCAATACCTTTTTTATCCTGTTGCTCATCTTTTGTTATCCTCTTACCTCTTTCATGTGTTGGATTCTCTTGTCTATCAGTGCCTTTGTTCCTATATCAGGCCGGTGATCTATGGAACCTTTTATCGATGATATCGCCCCCTCCGCCATCTGTTCCGCACGATCAAGATTATCAGCTATGCCCACAACACCGATTGCCCTTGAGGTAGTCATATAGAGGCCGTCCTCTCTCTTGTCGACAGAGGAGTAATATAATTTCACACCCTTTGTATTCGACACCTCGATCTTCGAGGAGGTGGAACCTGCGTCGGGGTGATCCGCGGGGAGGCCGTATCCCCTGGGGACGATGTATTTGCAGACCGTGGCCTTTTTTTCGAACTCTATATCTATATCTTTCAACGTCCCATTGATGATGGCCCTGCAGATATCCACGAAATCCGTTTTCAGGAGAGGAAGAATATTCATCGCCTCCGGATCGCCGAACCTCGCATTGTATTCCAGCAGCCTGACACCGTCTCTTGTCACAATAAACCCACCATACATTACGCCCTTGTAGTATTCGCCGGTCTCCTGGTGGATTGCCTCCGCGACCCTCCGCGTAATGGCAAGTCCCTCCGCCACATCCTCCCTTTTCAGGAAGGGAAGGGAGTGGTCTTCGAGAGAATATGAACCCATTCCTCCCGTGTTTGGTCCTTTATCATCCACGAACCTCCTTTTGTGATCCTGCACGGGAGGAGTGGCCACGACAGTTATGCCGTCGCACAGACACTGCAGTGAGAATTCCTCACCTTCGAACTTTTCTTCAACCATTACGGAAGAATGTTTCTCCAGGATCTTCTCGCAGTGTTCGATTGCCTCATCTTTTGTCTGAAAGTGGTCCCCCTGTACCATGACGCCCTTGCCGCCGGTGAGGCCATCCGGTTTTACGACAACACCCTCAAGTCCGCCGATAAATTCTTCGATTCCCTCAAGAGAAGAGAATGTCCTGAAGCTGGGATTTCCGGGAATATCGTATTTTTCCAGCAGATTTCTTGTGAAAGCCTTCGATGTTTCCAGTCTTGCCAGGCTCTTTGTCGGACCCACGGATGGAATGCCCTCATTTTTCAGGAAATCGACAATGCCGTTGTTCAGGGGATCTTCAGGACCTATTATCGCGAAATCGACGCTGTTTTCCCTCGCGAACTTTCCGATTTTCTCCATGTTGTCATAGCTCTCTATCAGTACGTCATCCGAAAGAGACGCGATGCCGGGATTGTTGGCTTTCATGCAGGCAAAGAGGGCGGTATTGTGTGCCGACCTCTTGACCGTCTCCGCTATTACATGCTCCCTGGCGCCGTTTCCGATTAACAATACTTTGATCATACCTTT
This sequence comes from Deltaproteobacteria bacterium, assembly GCA_019313735.1. Lineage (GTDB taxonomy): Bacteria > Desulfobacterota > Syntrophia > Syntrophales > UBA2210 > UBA2210. Next base: position 1,860 of record JAFDAR010000219.1, read on the forward strand.
CCCCCAATGTCATTTTTCCAGTGAATTAATCACGATGGCTGTGTAAAAAGTCGTCACTCCGGCGGAAGTCGGAGTCCAGATGATTCACAACTACTCGAAAAAACTGGATTCCGGCTTCCGCCGGGATGACGTAGAACGGGATTCGTGAACTTTGTGCAAGTGGTTTTTTACTATACTCAAAAAATATATGTTCGTCAAATATCTTTCAGAAAACTGTTTCTTTATAATGAATTATCATTTTCACCATAATTTTTTACTGTTTTGACTTGACATTTGGTTTTAGCTGTGTTTCTATGCGCAGAAACAATTTTACAGAGGTCGTTTGATGGTACATCTGGAAACAAAAAACAGGTTCTTCTGGTGGTGGCAGGTCTGCTCTGATCTGTCCACGTAGTTGCCGAAATATTTACCGGCCGTGGGCGGAGTTTCCCACGGTTTTTTATTCAGCCATAAAAAGCCATGGGATTTTCTCATGGCGTTTTTGTTTCTGTCATGCCATCGGATTTGGGCGGAATGGTATTTGAGCCCTGTGTAGTGAATTTTAGTCAATTTTACAAAGGAGGAGATGTTATGAGACAGACAAAGGTATTCTTAGATGAAAGTGAAATCCCAAAGCAATGGTACAACATTCAGGCCGATTTGCCGA
>JAFDAR010000220.1 GCA_019313735.1 Deltaproteobacteria bacterium
GGGACTGCGCCTTTCTTCCGCAGGAAAATTGGCGCTGTCCCAGCTTTTCAACGAAAGGAGAAAACATATCATGAAAGAAATAACCGTAATGGGATCCCCGTTGTTTTTGAGAGACGGGATTGTAAGATTAACAGAGAAACAGGCAGGGGACCGCAGAGATTGCCTGAAACCGCATAAGGAAAAAGGCAAACCGGTCAAGGATTGTTACGAGATTACCGCGGAGACCTGTTTCAAGGTCGGCGAGGTAATCAGTTATACCGGCGATATCGACGCTTTTCGGCCAGAAATGGCCGCGCAAAAATCGGATGAAAAGGACCTCGCTATCGAGGAGCTGAAAGACACAATCCTTGAACAGAAAAAGGTCATTGTAAATCTCAAGGCAAAAGTCGGAGAGCTGGAAAAAGTGTTGACAGAAGCGAACGAGGCCAAGACGGATAAGCCCAACAAATAACAGGATAGCAGACAGAGAAGGAACTGGCATGGAAAACTGGCTATATATGCTCGGCGGGGCGGTAGGCAGCATCGGGGCATTCTGGATCATCATCCGGTACGTATTGAGCAGATTGGATAGCAAACTCGATGTTGCGGTGTTCAATGAGTTTGGCAAGCGCATAGAGGCCAGTCTCCTGTCCGGCAATAAGCGATTTGACCGGATGGAAATAGCCCTCAAGGAAAACACGGCCATGCTCACTACACTATGCGGAGAAATAGGAGAGCTAAGAGGCGCAATAAAGCAGAAGGTGGAATAAAATGTCAGAATACTTTGAAAAGGCTTTTGCTGAAACCATCGGGAATGAAGGCGGATACGTCAACGATCCTGCCGATCCCGGCGGAGAAACACAATGGGGCATATCGAAACGAGCATATCCTGATATGAATATCGTTTCTTTGACAATTCGTGATGCGAAAGCCATATATTTTCATGATTATTGGGATAAATTGAATCTCGAAAATCTGAACAGCTACCTTATTGCAGCCGAGATATTTGACACGGCGATTAACACCGGGCGCCGAACCGCTATCCGAATCGCACAGCGCGCACTAAATTATCTCGGCGAGGATTTGACCGAAGACGGACTTATCGGCCCGGTTACCATTGCCGCGCTGAACAAGTGGAGTGCCAAAGACGAGCGGGCCCTGTTTGTCTGTCTCAACGGCTTCCAGTTTATGCATTATTATTCCATTACGCAGAAGAGAGCCAAATCAAAACGCTTTGCCCGTGGGTGGACAAAACGAATACAGCAGTACAAGGAGAAAGGATAGGGGATATTATGAACTGGTTTGGTGTTTTTGGCGCCATAATATCGCCGATAACTTCGGCGGTAAAGGGCTGGCAGGAACGTAAAAAAGTCAAACTGAAGGACGAGTGGTTTACGATCATCCTGTCGATTCCCGCGATCATGTGTTTTATCCCCGGTCTTGCCACATACGTCGAGCGGGGATTTGAGGCTCTGTCCGGCTGTCCGGACTGGTACAAATGGGCATTTATGGTGGCAGTGGCATCGTCGTTCGGCTACCGGAAGATCGCCGATTTTATGGCGCTGAAAAAGGGAGCATGAATGGACATCATCGACCGCGCGCAGGAATATGAATGTGTGCTCAGGGAGGCCGCTATCGAGGAGGCACGAACCCGGGGGGTGGATATTCTCCCGATCTATCTTGGTGGGGTCCGTTGCTGTGTGGATTGCGAGGAACCGATCCCGGAAGAGCGGCTTCTTATCAAGCCCGACGCCGTCCGGTGTGTCGCGTGCCAGGAGAAGAACGAGAGGAAATAAATGACACTAAAAGCCGACATACTGACCGACCTCGACGACGTCTTTTATGAAACTGACGAATTTGCGGAGACAGTGTCATACACGGCATCCGGAGAAAACGCGGCGAGCGTGACAATAATCCGGGAAGAGCAGGACCCGTCCATCATGTCCGACGCGCCCCCCGGTGCGAGACATGGTATCTGCAGGCGAACCTCGGCATCAACGGAGGAGAAGCGCGCCTGAGCCTCACACGCTCCGGATGGAGGCAGGCGTAAGGGGACTGTCCCAAGGAATTTTGCGAAGCAAAACCCGGGACTGTCCCGGAACAAACAGGGGAAAAGGAAACACAATGTGGAAAGCAAGTTTTAGGGTCCTGTCGGACGTCAACAAGATTATGACAAAGGAAGCGGAAAGAACCAGGAAGGCCGCATCCGGGGTACTTGTTAGCCGCCGAATTGCGTAGGGACATCAGAAAGGGACAATCAGGCGGTCAGACTTTTGCGAAATTATCGTCATTAGCACGCAGGTACGGATTGAGATTTATTGCGCGTAAACCGTTCACAAAGCTCTGGAGTACCCGGCAAGCGACCGGAGCGTCAAAGGGTATTATCCCCATCCGCTATAATCCTGTCATGGGCAGCGACGGCTTGAAGGTTAATGTCGGGCTTGTGGATACCAGGCAAGAAAAATTATCCAAAAGCTGGGTAAACTCAGCAAATCACGCAGAAGCAGCGCAGATATCTGGCAACTATCGGCGGCGCGATACCCAAAGGATCCAAACTTCGCAAGCATATGTTCCTAAGAAAAGGGACGACAACATTAAAAACGCCGGCACGTCCGATTATAGACCCGTTTTATTCTAAATGGCATCGGTTTTCCTCGATGCGGATCGAGGAAAACTTCCACAAGAAAATGAGAGGCGAACGGATATGAAAGAACTCATCCAGGCCATACAAACCGCCCTGCGAAACGCCGCCGAGCTGTCATATATTACCGACGCGAATATCTTTATCACGCCGGATGAGAATCTGCTGCCGATCGGCGCGGGATACCCGGCAATCGGTTTGAAAGATGGGCTAATCAATTTTCTTATAGAGGAAGGCGCGGACTGGGAAAGCAATTATGCTGTGGATATAATCATATACCAGCTTTTAAAGACCGGTGACATCTCAGTAACGGGACAAACGAGCCCAAAAGTCTATGGTGTCCTGGAGATTGCTGATGATATTCACAGCGTATTATTTGACAACAGATTCTCAATTTCAGGAATGGAGGTTGCCCTCCCTTCCGGAGAAGGTTCTGCCGAATGGATGGAAAGTAGTGACATAAGCATCGTGAAAAAAAGAATCACATATCAATATAAAAAACTGGAGGTGAATCCATGAGAGTAATCTACATTGATACAGACGGCCGGAAGGGTACATTCCACCCGCATCTCGGCTGGCTTGAATCGGGAAAAGAATTTGTGATGTACGACGATGATGAAGCGAAACGATACATCAAATCGGGGCTATTGACAAAAGTTCAAAGCCCAAAAATGAAAACAAAGAAAAATGCCTTCACGCTTTTGCGTGAAGAGAAAGAGGAGGTAGAAGATAATGACAAATCCACTGACAGGTAGAGAAATACTGGTCGGGTTGAAAAAAGCCGCGATCTGGCGAACGGCTGTGGCGTGCGAGGCGAATGACGGGATTTTGATCCTGTCGGAATCATTCAAGCAGACCATCGAACATCTCGATGATGATTCCGCGGGCCTGGCATTCATTCAACGCACGGATCAGGGCAAAATCGAGGCATCCGGCGGCCTGGAGGCATACATGCGCTATGAAGGACTGGATGTTTTACTGGCGCTTATAATGGGCACTGCAGGTGTACCGACACAGAACATTGAGACTACCGGACTATCGTATAAAAACAGCTATGTTATGGCGGACAATCTTTTCGGACTTTTCGCGACCATGGCAATGCTGAAGAAATCGGACAAGGTCTTTGAATATCCGAGCGTCAAGCTACATAAATTCGGTCTTTCCGGCGAGATGAACGCTCCGGTAAAGATCACGGCGGAGGGCATCGCGAATCTGCTGGAGCTTGCATCCGTGACCAACACGGCGGCCACAATGGCAAATATCACATATCCGGACAAGGGCAACCGGATCATTATGAATAAGGATACTCATTTCTGGCTCAATGACGAGTCGGGAGAAGCCCTTGACAGCGATGATGCCATCTATCCATCAAGCTTCGAGTTGTCTTTTAACCGCCCGATGGAAGCGGATATTGTCGCCGGAAATGAAGACGTTGATGAACCGATCGAAGAAAGCTTCCCGGAGCCCACACTGACACTAAACTTCCCCCGGTACAACGACGCGAACGACGCATTTTTCACCGACTGGGAGGCGATGACCCGGAAAAAGCTGGAGATCTATTTCAAAGGCGCACTCATCGAGGACACGTACTATTATGAATTCAAGCTTTCGTTTCCGAATCTGAAAGTCATCGATCCCGAGGCGGCGATCTCCGGTCCCGGCAAGATCCCCGTAAGCCTGAGTTTCAAAGTCTTGGCCACGGACACTGCGCCCACCGGCATGACCGATATCACCAAGCCATTTCAGATCGACGTGCAAAATAAACGCACCACCGATCCGTTGGCATAACACGAACGGGGACATGACCCGATTTAGTTTTATCAAATCGGGATCGTGTCCCCGGAAGAAAGGAAAACAACATGTTTATTGAAATCGTAGAAGATCGGGAAACATTTGAATTGGAGATAAGCGACTCCACATTGACACTCAGGCGTTTCGATTCCGAGGCTTACCGGCAGATTGAGAAACGCCATACAAAGAAGCAAAAGAATCTTAGGACAGGGCAAATCTTCACGGAAACGGACGAATATGCTGTCAATGCAGATCTCCTGGACTACATGATCGTAGACTGGAAAGGCATCAAATCACCGATAACCGCTGACGATGTCCCCTGCACGAAGGAAATGAAAAACAAGCTTCCAGGGAGCGTAAAAGTTCAAATAATTGAGGCATGCGATGCTGACTCGATCACGGATAATAAGGAAAAAAAAGAGAGCGGCGGAACCTTATAG
>JAFDAR010000221.1 GCA_019313735.1 Deltaproteobacteria bacterium
GCGAGAAGGGTAAAACAAAATTACGCGCAATTCCACACGGTTTCCTCGTTGAAGTACAGACTAAAGTGCGCCATTATCAGGAACTTCGCCGAGTTCGAGTACGGCTTATCGAAGCGCATAAGAAAATGCTTCAAACAATGGATGATATGGAGGCGATGAGAAGGGAGGAAGTCCCTTCTCCTGTCAAAAAGCGATTATCACGTGAGGGATAGAAATGGATCTGGTGATCTTCGAGCAGAATAAGCCTTTGGTCTTGAAAGCCCTTGGTAACGGAGAATTTGACTATGTAGAGTCTGCCAGCGAGGTATTTGAGACGGAATTTTTCCGTTTCATTAAAGCCAGGAAGATTCTGGACAAACTTGCCGAGACCTACCCGACTCCCCGGAAGAAAGAGGAGGTCCCCCTGTGGTTTTATGTGGCCAGCAATCTTTCCATGAGGCTGCACGGTGTGCACTCTTTCAATGCCTTTCCTCTGGTCGTACGCTCAGGAGGGCTGCTCAATGTATTAGGTCCCAAAGGCGCTCAGAAGGTTATCCATCCGGATACGGGAGATGTCACCATTGCCTGTGATGGATTCAATCAGAAAAATCATTATGATCGCGAGGCACCCTGCGATCAGGATTTTTTGCGTAAACTGACCAGGGACACAGGGGCTGATGCCCTGATGAAATGGTTCTCTACTGACGTGACAGAGATATTTAAAAGCCAGGGGGCTTTTGACAAAGAGGGCATTTTCATAGGCGATGCCTCTTACCTGTTTGTTCCGGATAATCCCAATTATGAGGGGTCCGTAAAGCTTCTGTTTGATGAGAGCGATCATCCGGTCAGCAAAGAGGCATATAAGAAAATGACCGATGAGCGAAAGGCCCGCTGCCAGTGGAGGCGGTGCTACAAGATGGTGTCGCTCCTGCACACAAATCGGTCTATGGATTTTTTCTTTTTTGTATCTTTAAAGGTTCTCCCTGGCAATGCCCATGAGTCTCCGGTGCTTTATGAGCAGGTGAGACAGTTTGTGGAGACGGTGGGCAAAGGGGTAATGAAAAGGCTGATCTTGGACCGAGGGTTTCTGGATGGTAGGAACATCTCTACCTGCAAGAAGGACTATGGCATTGATGTGCTCATCCCTGTTCGTCGCAACATGGATATTTATGAGGATGCCATGGCCCTGTTCAAACTGCCCGATGTCAGCTGGGTTTGCTTGCAAGAGACCGTAGTAGAGACCCAAAATCTACCCCGGCCAAGGCCCGATGCCATTGTCACGCGGGAGAAAAAGCGGCAGAAAACCATTGAGCGGATCAAACAGCAGGAGCCATCACCACCGCCAGAGGAAACCATCGTAAAGAGGGAAGCCGCGACCATCGGGGACTTTCAGAGCTGGTCTTCGTGCACAGTGCCGCTCAGTGTTGTGGCTAACCGTGAAACCTATGCCGATGGGCATCAGAAAATATGGCTCCTGATCGACACCAAAGAGGTAGAGGATCCATCCGAGGCATCCAAAGAATACCACCTGCGAATAACCATCGAAGAGAGACACCGTCAACTTAAATGCTTTATCGATCTGACTAAATTTACCTCCCGCGCCTTTTCCATGGTGGTTAACCAGGTCGTCTTTATCATGCTTAGCTATAATCTACTTCAACTCTATCTCCTTCGCCGGGGACGAAAGGAGCTAAACAATAAGACACTGCCTCATATACGTCAGCAGTTATTACCCTCGGACAATCACATCATCGTTTACTTCGAAAACTATTACGGTTTGTTTGCTCCGCTCGAATACACTCACATCATAGCGAGCCTTGAGGACAAACCCCGCAAGAAAATAGTCGATAAATGCAGGAGGCTCCGCCGGGAAATGAAGGACGTCATGACGAATCCCCGGCCACCTTTATGACCCCTTATGTGTCTTCCAACCCAGCTCTCAACAACATAGCCCACTCAACCAACGTCCTCTCGGGGGTTCCCTGTCCCAGAAAAATGCCCTGATCATCCCGACATACACATCAAGCTATTTGTCTCTGCCAGAAGACCGTGTTCACTCTCTTTCCATGCTCATGGTCACCCCGAACCACCCTCCTATCCCACCATATAGACTCTGCAGTGTCTGAATCGCAATTCATAGTGTTTCTCCTTGATATTAGTCTCCTACAGTGTTAAAACAGCATTCAGGTACGCTGTTTTTGGTCGGTCTTGTTCCTTAACCGATTTTTTTTCTCAATACCAATTCACTAAGGACGCTTTCCGTTGTTTTGAATCCTGAGCAATGTTTCATGTAACCCAAAAAAGACATAACGCTTGCCCGTACCTGCTCTAATGTAATCTGCCTATGGGCATAGAGCTTTGAAAGCTTTTGAAACCTTCGGCGGGCACGTTTTACATTTCGTTTGCGCGGAAGGATGTGCGTCGGCCATATTCTGTAGCCGCAAAAGTCTATCCCGCGACTGGCTGGGAATATAGCGGTTTTGGGATTTAACTGCAATCCGAGTTCCGATG
>JAFDAR010000009.1 GCA_019313735.1 Deltaproteobacteria bacterium
ATCGATGACAACGGAATTATCGGTGAGGTTTCCAGAAAGGTTCCCTTCAGGAAACCTCTGATGTCTTCCTGTACAAGGACCAGCCAGTCCTCATCCACCATATCTGCCTTTGTAAGGGCTACAAGCCCCCTGTTTATGCCGAGAAGCTCGCATATCTCCAGATGTTCCCGTGTCTGTGGCATTACGCCTTCATCCGCCGCGATCACCATGACAACCAGATCTATTCCCCCGGCGCCGGCGACCATATTCTTCACGAATTTTTCATGACCCGGGACATCCACTATCCCGATCTTCTGTCCATTTGAAAGGGTAAGCCCCGCGTTCTTTTTCTTCTTTGAGCCTGTCGGTATCTATGCCAGTGATGGCCTTTATAAGCGCGGTTTTCCCATGGTCAACATGTCCCGCAGTGCCTAAAACAATGTGTTTCATATTTTCTGTCCGGTGGGCCTGTTTGTTGCCTGCATTTTCTTCTGTGTCTTCCGGGCCAATAGCAGAAACTCATGGTTTATACAAGTGGATTATCTTGCCAGGTTTTGTAATATTATTGAAAATGTGCTATTGGATCCCAGGTTTCGGGCGTGTCCCCTTCCGGGGGATCGGGTTAACTTTCCTTGTGTCTGAATGTACAACTAACTTGAGACCTTTGCAGAATATTCAATTTTGTTCAAGTTCAAGGAAGATGAAAATTTTAACCACAGGAATATATTGGATATTTCGAGGATTAAAATTTGAGTCTGACGCAGAAATTGGGCAAAAGAGGATGTTATGAAAAGGTTTCTACTCAGCCTTCAGTCTGATTACCTGTTGATTATTATGAGAGTACTGGGCCTTGATTACGGAGAAAAGAGAATAGGGGTGGCGATCTGTGATGAACTGGGTATGATTGCCAGGGGTGTCGCTACTATTGCCAGAAAATACTGGAAAAAGGACATTGAACAGATAGCGGGGCTTGTAAGAGAATATAATGTTGAAAAAATAGTCATAGGATATCCTGTCAGGCTGGATGGCATGGAAGAGATCCAGTGCGAGAAGGTGAACATGTTTGTGGATGCCCTTGAGGCCGGTGTTTCCGTGCCTGTTGAGAAGTGGAATGAAGCCCTTTCCACGAAAGAGGCGGAGGGCCTGCTTATAGAGGCGGATATGAATCGCAGAAAGAGAAGAACAGTTGTTGACAAGCTTGCGGCGGCCATTATTCTCCAGGACTATCTGGATCAGATACGCCCGAAATTTGAAACATGGGATCATCTCCCGATTAGTTGTAGTTACCAGAAGGGTTCAAGGAATCAAGGGTTCGAGGGGCCAAGTGAAAGAAAAAAATGGTTCTGTTTGCGAACTGGAAATGCAGATATTATTAGCAGAGGATTTAGATTTAATTGAAAAAGGTGTATTGGGTAAGCTAAAAGAAGACATAGCAGAAAGCGAAAGAATGTTAAAGGCGCTGATAAAGTTTTTAGAAAACGAGCCCTTGAATCCTTGACCCCTGGAATCCTTGAACCCTTTTCTCCAACTGAATTGGAGAAGAACCGAAACTTGAAACTTAGAACTCGAAACTCGAAAAAACCCGAGATCCTGGGGATAAAGATGAACACTGTGCGATGGATTAAAATAATTGCGGTCATATGCGTAGCCATTACGTCTTTATTATGTCTGATTTTCTCTAATTACACGAACAGCCCGATAGATTTTCAATACAGAGAAGTTACTGTAGAGATACCCCGGGGCAGCACTTTCTCCTCGACTGTTGACATGCTGGAAGGAGCAGGACTGATCAGGCATAAAAGAGAGTTTTATCTCCTGGCGCTTTTAATGGACGCGCCGAAGCATATCAAACCGGGCGAGTATGATTTGAGCAGTTCCATGACCCCTGTGGCAGTGTTAGACAAATTGATGATGGGCAAGGTAAAGGGGTATTCTGTTTTTATACCGGAGGGTTTTACTCTGCGCCGGATAGCCTCCCGTCTGGAAAATGAGGGCCTTGCTGACAGAGAAAAGTTTATCGGACTCACATCGAACAGCAGCCTGTTGTCAGCCCTTGACATAAAGGGAAAGAGCGCTGAAGGCTATCTCTTTCCCGATACCTATAGATTCGACAAATCAATGGGAGAGGAGGGAATCATAAAATTTATGGTGAAGCGATTCAGGAAGGGTATAACACCTGATATGCTGGAGAAGGCGGAGAAGATCCACCTCACGCTGGATGAGGTTGTGACACTTGCCTCCATTATTGAAAAAGAGGGAGGTCCGAAGGAGGAAAGGCAGCTGATATCGGCAGTTTTTCATAACAGACTGAAAAGAGGCATGAGGTTGCAGAGCGATCCGACAGTCATTTACGGTATCAAAGATTTTGATGGAAATCTCAGAAGAAGTGACCTCGTGAAAAAGACGCCTTACAATACCTACACAATGAAAGGTTTGCCACCGGGGCCTATCTGTAATCCTGGCATGGAGGCGATCAAGGCCGCCCTTTATCCGGCATCTGTGGATTTTCTGTATTTTGTATCAAAAAACAATGGTTCCCACCAATTTTCGTCCAATCTTAAAGATCACAACGCAGCAGTCCTAACATATCAAATTAAAAGAAGAAAATAGCGGATTTTTTTCCTTGACAAAACCACTAAGTGTCTTTATAGTTCAATCAAGTGGAGCAAAGTGGATAATTGTGGGGGATATTGTCAATGTCTGTATTCAGGGGAAGATACTATCACACCATCGATGAAAAGGGGAGGATCATATTTCCCGCCAGGCTGTGCCAGGTTTTCACCGAGAAGTACGACGAGCGGATGGTGATAACAAACTGGGATGGCTGCCTCCTGGTCTTTCCTTACAGCGAGTGGGTTGTGATCGAGGAGAAGGTGTTCCAGCAGTCCATAATAAGAAAAGAAGTGCGCGCATTTCAGCGTCTCTTTATGTCGGGCGCTGTTGACTGTTCTTTCAACGCTCAGAGAAGGGTGCTTATACCGCCTCCTCTCAGAGAGTACGCGAAGCTTGAAAAAGAGATCGTCATTGCCGGTATGGGACGGAGTATAGAAATCTGGAACAGGGAAATGTTTGAGAAAGAGATCGACAGCTCCAGCCAGAACATCGAGGCCTTCAGCGATTATATGGCTGATCTGGGGATATGACAAAGTCAACCTTCCATGAACCGATTATGCCCGAAGAAACAGTGGATTCACTGAACTGCGGGCCGGGAGGGATATATTTTGACGGGACACTGGGAGGTGGGGGGCACGCGTATGAGATCCTCGTAAGAACGGCCCCGGACGGGATTCTTGTCGGTGTTGATCGTGACAGGGATGCCCTCTCTGAATCTGAACGCAGGCTTAAGCCCTTCAGGGACCGTGCGCTGCTTGTAAAGGGGAATTTTGCCGACATCGGAAATATATTGTTGGGACTGGGGATTGAGAGGGTAAATGGAATTTTGCTGGATCTGGGGGTTTCGTCCCACCAGTTCGATACAGCTGACAGGGGGTTTAGTTTTTCTCTGGACGCGCCGCTTGACATGCGGATGGACCAGGAAGATGGCTTGACGGCGTTCGATATAGTGAACAGTTTCCCGGAAGAGAAGCTGAAGAAGATCATAAAGGATTATGGTGAAGAGATGATGCCCGGAAGGATTGTAAGAGCAATTTCGGAAAGGCGAAGGCTGTCTCCCATAAGAACGACGGGTGAACTTGCCGCGGTTATTGCCGGCGCTCTGCCCGGCCACCTGAGGAAAAAGAGGATACACCCCGCCACAAAGACCTTTCAGGCCCTCCGAATTGCCGTCAATGATGAACTGACAAATCTTCATAACGCAATAGAGAACGGAATTGACATGCTGGAGAAGGGGGGCAGGTTTTCCGTAATATCATTTCATTCACTTGAAGACAGAATGGTGAAAAACCTGTTCCGTTCCTGGGAGAAGGGATGTATCTGTCCTCCGGATTTTCCGGTTTGCCGTTGTAACAGAAAGAGCAAGCTGAAGGTGTTGACCAGAAAGGCTGTTATGCCGGGAGAGGCCGAGATAGCGTTTAATCCGAGGGCAAGAAGCGCCAGGCTGAGAACGGCTATAAGGATCTGAGAATGTTGGCAGCTGGTAGAAAAAAGGGTGGGGTAAAACTTTTTCGCCTCATCCTTATAGCACTTATATTTATGGCTATCACGCTTGTCTATGTGTGGTTTCGAATAGGTATTACAAAGATCGATTATCGGATAGCCGAAGAGATGCACTGCAGAGACAGCCTTTTGGAGGAAAACAGGAAATTGAAGGTTGAGATCGCGACGTTGAAATCTCCGCGCAGGATAGAATCCATCGCCAGGACTAAACTCGGGATGCGCTATCCGGAAAGGGATCAGGTGATTTTCTTAAAATGACCGCAAAATCGGGGAAATGGCTGAGATTCAGGGTGGTGTCAATATTGGTTCTCTTTTTTGTGCTGTACGTAGCGCTGGTATCGAGAGCGTTTCAACTTCAGGTTATCTCCGGAGAAACGCTGGGGAAGCTTGCCGACAGGCAGCACAAAAAGAGTCTGACTCTGTATCCGGAAAGAAGATTTATATTTGATAGAAACGGGCAGAAGCTTGCGGCGACCATAATGGCGGATTCCGTTTACGTGGATCCTTCAAGTGTCGAGGATCGCAGGAAGGTTTCGTCGAAACTTTCGTCCATATTGGGTGTAAAGAGGCAAAAGATTGCAGGGGCGCTTTCAAACCAGGGGAGTTTCCGCTGGGTTGCCCGGCAGATTTCTCCGGTCAGGGCGGAGCGGATACGTACCTTGAAGTTGAAGGGTGTTCACCTCGTACAGGAACCCAAGAGATTTTATCCTCACAGGGAAATGGCCTGCCATGTTCTCGGATTTGCCGGGCTGGATTCCACCGGCCTGGATGGCCTGGAATCGAAATACGATGAATATCTGAAGGGTGTTCCAAAAAAGGTGGTGTGGGGGAGAGATGCCAGGGGACACAAAATCTATTTGAGTGATGATTCGGGCAGTGCAATGGATGACAGGAGTCGCAGCCTTTTCCTGACTATCGACAGTAGGATTCAATATATTGTTGAATCTCAGTTAAGAGAGGCCATTGAACGTACCGGCGCGAAGGGGGGAAGTGTTATCGTTATGGATCCCCGGACAGGGGAAGTGCTGGCGATGGCCAATGAACCCCTGTTCAATCCCAATGCCTTTTCCATATATGCCGCGGATACCAGGAGAAACAGAGCGGTTACCGATTGCTTTGATCCAGGTTCCGTTTTCAAACCCTTTGTGACCGCTGCCGCTCTTGAGGAAGGCCTTGTCACTGAAACGGATATATTTGACTGCGAAAATGGGTCTTACAGGGTGGGAAACAGAGTTATCCATGATGCACAGAATGAAAAATTTCAGGAGCTTAGCTTGCCGGAAATTATTAAACATTCCAGCAATATAGGTTCTATTAAAATCGCGGAGAGGCTTGGAAAAGAGAAACTTTATTATTATATCACAAAATTTGGGTTCGGTTCAAAGACAGGTGTTGATCTTCCAGGTGAATCAAGTGGAATCCTGAGAGATCCGGAGGACTGGACTGATGTTGATTTCGCGACGATAGCCTTTGGCCAGGGAGTTTCGGTTACAGCCATACAATTGGTCACGGCGATGTCCGCCATAGCAAACGACGGCGTAATGATGAAGCCGCATCTCGTTCGCTGTATGGTGGATAAAAAGGGCAAAGTGGTGAGAGAATTTGAACCTGTGGTGGTAAGGCGGGTTATATCTCCTGAGACTTCACATAGAATTACATCCATTCTTACCGATGTGGTGGAGGGCGAAGGTGGAACCGGGGTGAATGCCCGCATAGTCAACCTTTCTGTGGCGGGCAAGACCGGCACATCCCAGAAGTTCGATTTCGATCTGGGACGTTACTCGGCCAAAAGAGTGGAGGCCTCTTTCATCGGGTTTTTCCCTGCCGAAGATCCCCAGATGGTAATCCTTGTCATTCTGGATGAACCGGAGACTCATAGATGGGGAGGAGCCGCTGCCGCGCCGGTTTTCAAGAAGGTCTCGGAACAGATATTGAGATGTTCCAATAAGAGTATGGAGCTGAGGGAGGTTGCCGCTGACGAAGACAGCGGAAAAGTAAGAATAATCCAGGCATCGATTGTTACACAAACAATCTATCATGGTACGGAAGTGGATGAATCGGTTATCCCCGATTTTGAGGGTATGTCAATAAGGGAGGTTTTAAGGATTTCCCAAAACAGAGGAATAGACGTGAAGATTGCGGGGAATGGTTGGGCTGTGAGTCAGAATCCGGCCCCGGGTGTTCGGATAGAGGAGAATCAACCCTGTTACGTCCTGCTTGACAGGGGTGCCTGAGAAAGAGGGAAGGCGATGCGGTGGCGGTGGTATGAAGCTTTCACGTCTGCTGAGTGAAATAGATGTTCTGGGGGTATCGGGAGATATTTCCGGAGATGCCTCTGATATTTGTTGCGACTCCAGGAAATGTAGAGAAAGGTCCGTTTTTGTCGCGATTGCCGGTGCTGAGTTCAACGGCCATGATTTCGTGCGCGACGCGGTGAAAAGGGGAGCGAGATATATCGTACATGATGAAGAAAACATTTCCACTGAGCCGGAAGCGGTCTTTATAAGGGTGAAAGACAGCCGTCTGGCGCTGGGCAGACTGGCGAAAAACTTTTATGGCAATCCCTCCCACGATGTTTGTCTGATAGGGGTCACCGGAACTAATGGAAAGACGACGGTGGCCTATCTCCTGGAGTCCATTTTAGAATCTGCCGGGTTTTCCACAGGAGTTACAGGGACGGTAAATTACAGATATGGTGGCAATCTGTTTCCCGCTTCGCACACAACACCCGAGTCGGTCGACCTTCACAAAATGCTGAGGGAGATGATCGACGCGGGAGTGACGCATGTTGTGATGGAGGTTTCGTCTCACGCGATCGACCTGAAAAGGATTTATGGATGCGAGTATGACATCGGAATATTTACGAATCTTTCCCCTGAGCATCTTGACTATCATCACACGATGGAAGAATATTTTCTGGTGAAGGAGAGGTTTTTTACTGATGTACCTGGTGGGTGCGTAGCAGTTGTTAACGGTGATGATCCGTGGGGTGTAAGACTCCTCGACGAGATAAAGGCGTCATCGGTTACATTCGGCATGGGGGAATCATGTAATGTATCATCCACTGATTTTACCCTTTCCATGGATGGAATAAACGCGAATATAAAAGGTCCTGATGGTGTATTTCCGGTATCTTCCGCCATGGTCGGAAAATTCAACCTCTATAACATCCTTGCGGCTGCTGCTGCTGCCATGTCGCTCGGGATACCGGAGGAATATATACGCTCCGGTATAAGGGCGCTGGAGACCGTTCCCGGT
Source organism: Deltaproteobacteria bacterium (assembly GCA_019313735.1). GTDB lineage: Bacteria > Desulfobacterota > Syntrophia > Syntrophales > UBA2210 > UBA2210. The sequence continues at coordinate 7,354 of JAFDAR010000009.1, forward strand.
CGTCTGGAAAGGGTAAGTAAACCTGACGAGCCCGCGGTATTTGTGGATTATGCTCATACAGGAGATGCCCTGAAAAAGGTGCTCGAAAATCTGTCTGATTTTAAAGAGGGCAGGATTATAACGGTTTTTGGGTGCGGAGGTGACAGGGATCGTACGAAGAGGCCTGTTATGGGGCAAGTCGCGGCAACGTTGAGTGATCTGGCCATAATTACTTCGGATAATCCGAGGACGGAGGATCCCCTAAGAATCCTGAATGAAATAGAAGTGGGAATTGACACTGATTCAAACAGATATTCTCCAGAGGATATTATTAATGGGTTTAATGAAAAAGGATTTATGGTCATCGCTGATCGGCGAACTGCTATAAATCTGGCTGTATCTATTGCTGGCAATAGGGATATCGTACTGGTAGCGGGGAAGGGGCATGAGGATTATCAAATCATAGGAACCAGGAAGTTTCCTTTTGACGACAGGGTAGTCGTCAGGGAGGCCCTTTCCGGTCGCAGGTCGGGAGGTGGTTGTTGAAAGACATAAAATCCCCCATATTGAAGACGAAAGAGATAATAGCGGCAACGAAAGGAACCCTTGTCAGAGGGAATCTTGACAGTGCATTCGAGGGATTGTCTACAAATTCAAGAGAGGTGATCAAAGGCAACCTCTTTATCCCTCTCACAGGGGAGAGATTTAACGGGCATAGTTTTATACCGGACGCGATAAAAAACGGCGCATCTGGTCTGCTCGTTCAAAGAGAGGAGAAGGAGATAACCGAAAGAATCCCCGATAATGTTTCCGTGGTTCTCGTTGACGATCCCCTGCGCGCGCTGGGCGATATAGCCAATCTATGGAGAAACAAGTTCACAATTCCTGTTGTAGCGGTAACGGGAAGCTCCGGGAAGACGACAACGAAAGAGATGATAGCCACGGTGGCGGGGCTTTCCGGAAATGTCTTAAAGAGCAGGGGGAATTATAACAATCTTGTGGGGCTTCCCCTCAGCCTGCTTGAAATGAACTCCGGACATGAAATGGCTGTCATTGAGATGGGAACCAGTCGGAGGGGTGAGATAGAAAGACTTACAGCCATTGCCGAGCCGGATATCGGAGTTATTACCAATATAGGACCGGCCCATCTGGAGGGGTTCGGGTCTGTAGATGTAGTCATGGAGGAAAAGGGGGATCTCTTTTCCAATATGAGAGGTAGCAGCGTGGCGATTATCAACAGAGACAATGAATTTTCGAGGATACTGGCAGAGCGATGGATGGGAAGAAACATCAGCTTCGGTATCGATGAGAATGCGTTTGTCCGAGCCGAGCGCATCTTTATGAGGGGCGAGCGGGGTATGAGCTTTACGCTCAATATGGGAGGGGTAGGCAAGGGGATCGATATGACTGTTGTCGGCAGGCATAATATATACAATGCCCTGGCCTGCGCGGCAGCCTGCCGGGCCATGGATATTGAATACAATCTGATTTGTGACGGGTTGTCGGCATTCAGGCAGATACAGGGTCGTATGGATCTTTACAGGCTGAAGGGCGGTGGTATCGTTATTGATGACACCTATAACGCCAATCCTGCTTCGGCAACAGAAGCCCTCAAGACATTGAATGATTTAAAGGGAAAGAATGAGAGCATTGTTATTTTCGGAGATATGCTGGAACTGGGTGTGGAGGCTGAAAGACTTCACGAAGAGGTTGGAAGTGCTATGGCTGATACCGGCGTGGGCAGCATATTTCTTAGAGGAGATTTCTCGGGATCTGTTGCGAGGGGGGCTATAGAAAACGGGTTCAGAGAAGACCATATATATTTTGCTGAAACGCCGGACAAAATAATGGGAATACTCCGTTCGTTAATGCGCGAAGAAAACTGGATACTGGTAAAAGGATCGAGAGGCATGAAAATGGAGGAATTCCTCCAGGCAATAATAGAGGAATTTGGTTTGGAGGCAGCATAGAGGAATTTATTGCGGAAGGGGATTGTGTAACGGAAAGAATCCAGCGAGTAAATCTCTTTTTTGTCAGTTACTATGAGAAAAATGCTGTATATAGTTGTTAACTTGTTGTGAACCACTATATAATGTGGTATTAATAAGTGCATTGTGTTCTACAGTGTCTTGCGGGTTTGATCGGGAGAATTTATAAATGATTTATCATTTCTTGTATTCATTCAGCGATACATATTCGTGGCTTAATGTGTTTCGCTATATAACCTTCAGGACGATATACGCCACGATAACCGGTCTGGCCATTTGTTTTGTCCTTGGTCCATGGGTAATTGATAGACTCCGGTCTCTCGGCATAGAACAGCCTATCCGCGGTGACGGTCCCAACTCTCATCTTTCAAAAGGGGGTACACCAACAATGGGTGGTATCCTTGTCATTTTTTCTGTTGTCGTGTCAACCCTTCTCTGGGCAAAACTCAGCATAGAGTATGTCTGGATTGCTCTCATGGTGATGGTGGGATTCGGCCTTATCGGTTTCTGGGATGATTACCGAAAATTGTCAACCAGGAGCAGCAGAGGAATTCCTGGAACAGTCAGACTTGCCGCGGAGATTATGATAGCACTTTTCGTAAGTGTTGTTCTTTACATGAAACCGGGTTTCAGTTCAAATCTCACAGTGCCTTTTTTTAAGACTATTCTCCCTGACCTTGGCTGGGGTTATGTGATCCTCTCCACATTTATTATCGTAGGAGCAGCAAACGCGGTAAATCTTACCGATGGTCTGGACGGTCTTGCCATAAGCCCGGCAACGATGTGCTTCGCGACCTATCTTCTTTTCGCCTATTTTACCGGGAATATAAAGTTGTCCGGGTATCTCCAGATACCATATGTGGCGGGAGTGGGAGAACTTGCGGTCTTTTGCGGCGCTATGGTCGGGGCCGGAGTCGGTTTCCTCTGGTACAATACCTATCCAGCTCAGATCTTTATGGGAGACGTGGGCTCGCTCTCTCTGGGCGGCGCTCTGGGCACTATAGCCATTCTCACAAAGCAGGAGATACTCCTCGCGATAGTAGGAGGCGTATTTGTGGTTGAGACTATTTCGGTCATCTTCCAGGTAGGCTGGTTCAAGATGTCGAACGGGAACCGCATCTTCAGGATGGCGCCTATACATCATCATTTTGAATTGAAGGGATGGGCGGAGCCCAAGGTTATTGTGCGTTTCTGGATTATTTCCATCATCCTTGCGCTTATCGCCATAAGCACGTTGAAACTGAGGTAGGGGAAACAGTTTTTGGTGAATGTTCATGGATCTAAGTGGAAAAAGGGTTCTGGTAATCGGTCTCGGTAGAACAGGTGTGGCAACAGCCCAATTCCTGCTTGATAAGGGGGCCAGGGTTATGATTGTCGATAAAAAGCCTGTCTCTGAGTTTGGAGATACCGTTGAGGCCTTTACGGGGCTGGCGGATGTGGAACTGGGCATCGGGCAGGATGATACTGACGTTCTTTCACGAACGGATATGATTGTGCCTTCACCGGGCATTCCACCGTTCAACCGTCTGCTCGCGGAGGGCCTGAGAATGGAAATCCCGATTCTAAGCGAGCTGGAACTTGCCTCCCGGTATTTGAAAAAACCGGCTATCGCGATTACCGGCACAAACGGAAAAACGACCACGACCAGTCTGCTGGGCAGGATACTGGAACATTGCGGCAGGAAGGTCTTTGTCGGCGGCAATATAGGCAATCCTCTCATATCGTATGTGAACAGCAGGCAGGAGGACGATTACGCGGTGATAGAAGTAAGCAGTTTCCAGTTGCAGTGGGCCAGGAATTTTCACCCATTTATCGCGATGCTCCTGAATGTAAGCTGTGACCACCTCGATTATCATGGATCTTTTGGAGAATACCGCTCTGTAAAGGAGAGGATATTCGCACGCCAGGGGGAAGGGGATCTTGCCATTCTGAATGCGGATGATCCTGTATCGACGGATCTTTCGAAGGGCCTGCCGGCTGAACATGTCTCATGTTTCAGCTCATCGGAAAGATTGAAAGATGGAATGTTTATTGATGGCGAGTTCTTGAGATACCGCTCTGCCGGACTGGATGAGAAATATCCTATCCGGTCGATAAGATTGAAAGGCGCGCACAATATGGAGAATGTGATGGCTGCCGTGCTTGCATCGAGGATGTGCGGGTGCCCACCAGAGCGAATTATCGATGTGCTGGAGGGTTTTGCCGGCATCCCGCACAGGATAGAATTTGCCGGAACGGTGGATGGTGTAGAATATTACAACGATTCCAAGGGGACAAACGTGGACGCGGTATACAGGGCGCTCGAATCATTACCCGGGCCGGTTGTGCTCCTTATGGGAGGCAGATACAAGGGCGGGGACTTTGGAATACTTGCGAAACTTATAAGAGAAAAGGTCAAGATGCTGATCGTCTTCGGTGAAGCCGGGAGAGAGATAAATTCTATCATCGGTGGGATTGCAAGGACTGAAATTGCGGGTAACCTGAAAGATGCCGTCAACATGGCTCGCGACAATTCGACCCCCGGCGACATTGTGCTGCTGTCGCCTGGCTGCTCAAGTTTTGATGAATTTAAAAACTATGAGGAGCGGGGGGATGTCTTCAAGGACATGGTTGATCAATGGTTCTGTTGATTTATGAAGATTTTCGTTCAAGATCAAGGCGTGCGAAAAAAATAACCGCAGGCATATGGTTGATATTCCGAGGATTATTTTTTGAGCATAACGCAGAGATTGGGCGAAAAGACCATTAATAAACAGAACCATCAATGGAGTCGTGAAAAGGATCAGGGAACATGGGCGAACAGTCTTCATTAACGAGAGGCAGACCGGATATCGCGCTGTTTATTGTTACAATAATCCTGGTTGTCATCGGGACGGTTATGATCTACAGCTCGAGTTCCATAATTGCCATGGAAAAATATGGCGACGGATACCATTATATCAAGAAACAGCTATTATTTGTCTTGATTGGGCTTGGCGTTATGGCAGTGACATCCAGATTCCCATATCGGTATTGGAAAAAAGCGGCTTATCCCGGCGTGCTTATATCCATAGCGCTTCTGTCTCTGGTTGTTATTCCGGGTTTCGGTTTAAAGGCCGGTGGCGCCACCAGGTGGCTTCGCGCGGGGTATTTGTCTTTTCAGGTATCCGAACTTGTAAAGATCATGCTGGTTATATTTCTGGCTCATTATCTTACGAAGAAAATAGGGCACATAAAGGAATTTTCACGCGTTTTTGTGATCCCGCTGGTCATAATGATGATAATTGTCGGCCTTGTGCTGTGTCAGCCGGATTTCGGCGCGGCCGTTATCATGGTTGCAGTGTTTATGCTTATGTTCTATCTGGCGGGGAGCAGAATTGTCTATCTCGCCGGTATCGTGGCGGCTGTAATACCTGTGGGAGTTGTCCTGATTCTCCATGAGAGTTACCGCATGCAGAGGTTTATGTCGTTCCTCAATCCATGGGAAGATCCGTCTAATGCAGGTTTTCAGATAATACAATCATTTATTTCCTTCGGTTCCGGCGGAGCCTTTGGCGTAGGTCTTGGAAACGGAATGCAAAAGCTCTTTTATCTTCCCGAACCGCACACCGACTTCATCCTTTCGGTAATTGCTGAAGAGGGTGGGTTTGTCGGGGTTGTAATCATTATCTTGTTGTTCTGCATCTTTGTCTTTCGTGGTTTCGCGATTTCCTTTAACTGCACGGACATGTTCGGAATGCTTCTGGCCTCCGGATTGACCACGGTTATCGCAATGGAGGCGTTTATCAATATGGCGGCAGTTATGGGACTGCTTCCCACAAAGGGGCTGGTACTCCCATTCCTCAGTTATGGAGGCACATCACTGATGATGTGCATGCTGGCTGTCGGCATACTGCTGAACATATCTTCCCGTCGGGAACAGAACAGAGGGGAGATGGAAGGCCGGTCTTAGTCGATGCGTACGGAGAAGAGCGTCAGGGTTATTATAGCGGGTGGAGGTACCGGTGGGCATGTATTCCCCGCCGTGGCGATTGCCGGGGAGTTTCTGGAGAGACCGGATGCGCGAGATGTCCTTTTCATAGGAACTGAAAGGGGTCTGGAAGCCAGGGTTCTTCGTGATATGGGCTTTACTCTTCGTACGATAAATGTGGAAGGAGTGAAGGGCAGGGGGGCTGCGAAGATGGTGGTCAGTCTTCTGAAGATTCCGTGGAGTATGGCACAGTCAGTGTCTATTATACATAATTTCCGCCCCGATATTGTTCTGGGTGTAGGGGGCTACGCTTCAGGACCGGTAGTGATAGTTGCCCATTTTATGGGTATAAAAACGGCAATCGCCGAACAGAACGCCCTGCCCGGTTTTACAAACAGAATACTTGGCAGGTTTGTGGATAAAATATTTCTCTCATTCCCCGATACGGGAAACTGGTTCGCGGACAGTAAGGTTGTTATTACGGGAAACCCAGTGAGAAGAGAATTTATAAAAGGCATTAAGAAATCACGGACGGAAGGGGGTAAATTTTCCATCCTTATATTTGGAGGAAGTCAGGGGGCCCGGGCCATAAACAGGGCGGTTGTGGAATCTATGAGGTATCTGGAGGACATGCTATGCAGGCTGGTGATTACCCATCAAACGGGGAAGGAAGACTTCGATGAGGTGTCCGCCGCCTATCGCGATCGGGGGGTAAATGCCGAGGTACATCCCTTTATTACCGATATGTCTTCGGTTTATGAATCTGCGGATTTGCTAATATGCAGGGCGGGCGCGACATCCATTGCTGAAATAACCGCGACTGGAAAGGCATCAGTGCTTATCCCCTATCCGTTCGCGGCCGGGAATCACCAGGAGTTGAATGCCCGTGTGCTGACGGATGCCGGCGCGGCCGAAATGATCCTTGAGGACAAGCTTGATGGGGGAACACTCGCCGGAATTATCAGGAGACT
>JAFDAR010000222.1 GCA_019313735.1 Deltaproteobacteria bacterium
GGTAAAAAACAGAAGGTAGAGGAGAATTACGGGGTTCTCTTTTGAAGATTTAGAAGTTTGGGGAAATCTTGCAGGTTATCGGCACGTTTTTATGAATTATTAAGAGATTGCCGTGAGTTAGGAGCACACCAGCCATGATAGCTGTTGTTCAGAGGGTTGTCTCTGCCGGAGTTTCTGTTGACGATCATACAGTCGGCGAGATAGGGAAGGGCCTTGTGGTGTTACTCGGCGTTGCAAAAGGAGACGAAGAGGGGGACGCCAAGTACCTCTCAGACAAGATAGTCAATCTCCGGATATTTGAAGATTCAAACGGAAAGATGAACCTCTCCCTGCTGGATATATCGGGTGAGATGCTTGTGGTATCGCAGTTTACACTCCTTGCCGACTGCCGGAAGGGAAGACGTCCGTCGTTTGTCGGCGCCGCCGAGCCTGAACAGGCCGACGAACTCTACGAATATTTTGCCGAGAGAGTACGCAGGCATGTCAGAAAGGTGGCTACCGGGCAATTCCGCACCATGATGAAGGTTAGCCTCGTGAACGATGGCCCGGTAACGATAATTCTGGATAGTACAAGGGGATAGACAACAATGGCTATGAACCCGGAGAATGAAATACCCTCTCTGCCCATCAGAATAGACAAGGAGGGTGTCTGGCATTACAGGGGAGCGAGGATGTTCAGAAAAGATATCCTCAAGCTCTTTTTCGAAAGCCTGAAGAGGGACGAACAGGGAAGATACCTGATAGAATTCGAAGGGGACAGGTGTCTGATAGAGGTTGAAGACACCCCTTTCGTAGTGAAGGCAGCCGCCAGGGATAGCAGCGGGGATCGCGAAAACGAATCCATAGAGATCCTTCTCAGCGATTTCACCTCGGAAAAGCTGGACCCTTCAACCCTGCGCGTGGGTATGGACAATGTGCTCTACTGCAGCATCAAGAACAGAAGGTTCGAAGCGAGATTTTCGCGGTCGGGCTACTATCAGATTGCGGAACTTATAGAATATGACGAAGAGAGAGACGCATATTTTGTGCCTCTTAACAGGCGAATTTATTACATAGAAACACATACATCCGGAGGTACGCAATGTTAGAAAAAGATAAGATAACCGATGGCCTTACATTTGATGATATTCTCCTTGTGCCGGCAAAATCCAGCATCCTGCCGAATGAGGTTGATACGTCTGTGGCGCTCACCCGCAATATATCCCTGAATATCCCGATTATCAGCGCGGCCATGGATACTGTGACAGAATCGGGAGTGGCCATATCCATGGCTCAGGAAGGGGGCATGGGAATCATCCACAGAAACATGGGCATAGAAAACCAGGTGCTCGAAGTCGACAAGGTAAAGAAGTCCGAGAGCGGTATGGTTGTTGATCCTATAACGATAGAACCCGAGCAGAAGGTCAGAGACGCTCTCCTACTGATGAAAAAGTACAGGATATCGGGTGTTCCGGTGGTAAAGGGACGCAAGCTCGTGGGAATTCTTACAAATCGCGACCTTCGATTTGAGACGAACCTTGACCAAACTGTCTCTGCCGTGATGACCAAAGAGAATCTGATAACAGTTTCTTCGGATATCACCCTGGATGATTCAAAGAAGATCCTGCATGAGCACAGGATAGAAAAGCTCCTTGTGGTTGACGATAAATACAATCTGAAGGGACTCATCACCATAAAGGATATCGAGAAGATAAAAAAATATCCCTATGCATGTAAAGATTCTCTCGGCAGGCTGAGGGTCGGCGCGGCCGTGGGAATCCTTGACAGGGAGGAAAGGGTGGACGCCCTGCTGAAAGCGGGAGTCGATGTCATAGTTATAGACACCTCGCATGGACACTCCGCTGGTGTTATTAACGCGGTCAAAAGCACAAAGTCTAACTTCCCGGATTGCGAACTAATAGCAGGCAATGTGGCAACATACGAAGGGGCGGAAGCGCTTATAAAGGCAGGCGTAGACGCGGTGAAGATAGGAGTGGGTCCCGGGTCCATCTGCACGACAAGGATTGTGGCGGGCGTTGGCGTGCCACAGATAACAGCGATAATGAACTGTTTCAAGGCCTCTGAAAAGTATGGCATACCACTGATAGCCGACGGAGGTGTGAAGTTTTCAGGCGATGTGGTCAAGGCACTCGGCGCCGGAGCGCATACCGTCATGATAGGCGGACTCTTCGCGGGCACGGAAGAAAGCCCGGGAGAAACTGTTCTCTACCAGGGAAGAAGCTACAAAGTGTACAGGGGGATGGGTTCTCTTGAAGCGATGAAGGCGGGAAGCATGGACCGATACTATCTGGAGGACGATATTGAAAATGATATAAAACTCGTCCCCGAGGGTATAGTGGGACGAGTTCCATTTCGCGGTACCCTCTCCGCGAGCGTACAACAACTTGTAGGGGGGATAAAGGCCGGCATGGGTTATGTGGGATGCGGGACAATAGAAGAGCTGAGAAAGAAAGCGAGGTTTATAAGAATAACACCCGC
>JAFDAR010000223.1 GCA_019313735.1 Deltaproteobacteria bacterium
TTCCATGAAGCACCTCCTTCTCCTCTTGAGATGCTTCTTTCTCTACCTTATTCAAACAATAGGTGACATAATCATATTGCAGCTTAGGGGTGACATAATCATATTGCAATAACAGAGGAATTTTTTGTCTTGACACCCAGCTTTGTTTTCTCTATGTTGAATCAATATTATAGAAAGGAAAAGTTTTTCTATTTTAAAATTCCGGTCTTAACTCTTCATGCGACGGTCAGGTTTCCGGTAATATAAAAACCCTTTTTAAAAAAGGATTGAAGGTAGGAGTGTCTTTATGGATATGAAGCGGGAGTATTACGAGGACATTGAACTTATCGGAAGCGGGGTTGTTCTTTTCTGGTCGGCGGCATTTCTGATTTTTCTCTTCACCCTTCCCATCTCCTCGTTGGATACACCGGCCAGATATCACTGGGTCATGCCGGATTCTTTGCGATAGGAGCATATGGAACTGTCTTTCTTATGACGCATTTTCAAGTGCCATTTATCTTCGCCCTTCCACTGGCGGCATTTGTCGCGGCATTTTTCGGGTTTATTCTCGGCCTGCCGGCACTGAGACTGGAGGGTCCTTATCTTGCGATCGCGACCCTTGGCTTTGGTCTGGCTATCATGCATGTTATAGGCACATGGGATATCTTTGGGGGCAGGATGGGACTCCATGCCCCGCCCCTGGATCTGGGAATACCGAAGATGGGCTTCAGCTGGGTGTTGGAGTCCGATGTCAGCATGTACTATCTGATACTGATTATCGCCGTTATAATGATAGTGAGCGCCATAAATCTCATGAAGACGCGCGTAGGAAGGGCATTTGTCGCAATAAGAGACAGCGATATCGCGGCGGAAGTGATGGGCGTAAATCTCACAATCTACAAGACCCTTGCCTTCGCGATAAGCGCATTTTACGCGGGGATAGCGGGTGGGCTGTTCGCGTTTGTATGCGGCTTCTTCGATCCCTTTACCTTCAATATGATACTTTCCATTGTATTCCTCGTTATGGTGGTTGTCGGCGGGCTCGGCTCAATCCTTGGCGCGATCATGGGCGCCACACTGATAACCTACCTGCAGTATGATTTGCTGAAAAATGTATCTGAGACCCCCTACCTGGGAGACTTTCTTGTCTCTGTTTCCAGAAAATGGTTTACCGTAATCGGTCTGGAGAATTTCGGGAGTATAGCGCTTGGACTTATAATGATAGGCATAATCATATTCGAGCCACTCGGCATGTATGGCGTGTGGATAAGAATAAAGAAATACTGGATGACGTGGCCCTTTTAACCCTGTTGTTTAAAACGGAATGCCTTGTGGCGTTCACTGACACTTTCATGTGGAGACAATATGATAGGACAGTTAATAGTTGAAGGTCTGGCGATAGGGGCCTGTTACGGTCTGATGGCGATAGGCGTGGTGATCATATACAAAACGTCCGAGGTGGTCAACTTCGCGCAGGGCGAGATGGCAATGTTTTCAACATTCATAGCCTATCATATCCTGTCGTACTATCACTACCCGTTCTGGCTGGCCTTTATCCTCACCATGGTGTTCGCGATCCTGCTCGGTGTCTTTATCGAATTTGCCTTTCTTCGTCCCGCGAAAGAACCCACAGCCCTTGGGCTTATTGTGATTACCCTTGGAGCCGAAATGCTCCTCATGGGACTGGCGGGATGGAAATGGGGTGCGGAACAGAAGTACTTTGAAATCCCCATGTCGTTCAGTGTTACCCACGAACCGATAAAGGGAGTTATTATAAGCGACTGGGCGATCGGTGTCTTTTTCACAGCAGCCATTCTTATGGCACTCCTTTACCTTTTTTTCAAATATACCCGTGTGGGCGTGGCAATGAAGGCCACCCAGCAGAATAAAAACGCCGCCAAGATCATGGGTGTCCGTGTGGAACGGATGTTTTCCCTTGCATGGGGCTTGAGCTCGCTCATGGGGGCTATCGCTGCCATGTTTTTTGCCTCGAGGGCGACGTTGGACCCCATCTTCATGATGGAGCCATTTCTCAGGGCATTCGCGGCTGCCGTTCTGGGCGGCCTGATGAGCATCCCGGGTGTCCTTATCGGGGGCGGGCTGCTCGGATTGATAGAAAATTTCTTCGGCTACGTGTGGCCTGAGTGGAAGCCGATTGTTGCCTTTCTTGTGATTGTGCTTGTTCTCTGTGTACGTCCCAGCGGCCTTTTCGCAAAGCATTATATAAAGAAGGTATAGTGTACGCGCGGTTTCACAGCATAATGGTGCCGGATGATTATGGGTGTAAATTGAAGATTTCAGTTCTTTGCGTAAAGATCCTGGCGATTTTGTTAGTCTTGTCTGCTTTTCAGGGATGTAACACTACAGAGGGGAAGCTGGCGCTTTTTCTTGAAAAGCCCCGTATAGAAAAAGCTGTCGAGAGATATCTTGCCGCCGAGATTAATAGAGATTTTAAGGGCATCTATGATTGCCTCGCTCCCTCTTCGATATATTGCTCCACACACACTTACGGGGAATATCTGGAACAGGCGCAGGACTCGCCTGTCAGGATAAAGGATTATCACATCCTGAATATACACGATCTGAGAGGAAACCACGACAAAGTCAAGTACCCCGAAATAGAAAAGTTTGTGCGCGTTGAGGTAGATATAACGCTGTTGTACGACGACTCAAATGAAACGATGGAGGT
>JAFDAR010000224.1 GCA_019313735.1 Deltaproteobacteria bacterium
CTCAGTCCTCTTATCACGGCATCACGAGCCGCCTTCTGACAGGTTATGTCCAGTGTGGTATATACCTCAAGACCTTCTCTATACAGGACATCACTGCCATATTTGGTCTGGATATACCGGCGAACATTCTCGGTAAAATAGGGCGCTATCTTATCCTTATCCTTGTCCTCGGTCTTTTTCAGCTCTACAGGGACTTCGATCGCTGCTATCTTTTCCTCTTCCGTTATGTATCCATCCTCTGCCATCCTGTTCAGGACATAGACTTGCCTTCGACGGGCACGTTTGGGATGCAGTGAAGGGGAATACCTGCTGGGGGCCTTGGGAAGACCCGCGAGGAGGGCGGCCTCCGGCAGGGTAAGCTGCTCGGCGGTCTTTCCGAAATACTGTTGCGACGCGGCCTCTATGCCATACGCTCCATGTCCGAGATATATATGGTTCAGATAGAGGTTGAGTATCTCGTATTTCTTTAAATATCTGTCTATCCTGTAAGCCAGAATAGCCTCTCTCAGTTTCCTGATATATTTTTTCTCCGATGACAGGAAAAGAGATTTGGCGACCTGCTGAGTTATGGTGCTTCCTCCCTGAACGATTGTTCCCGCCTCCATGTTTTTAAAAAAGGCCCTGATAATGCTGTTGACATCGATTCCTTTGTGGCGAAAGAAACGGGCGTCCTCCGCCGCAACAAATGCCTGTATTACAAATTTCGGCAGATCGGTGACCTGGACAACTTTCCTGTCTTTAAAATAGAACTCGTCAATCAACTGGTCGTTGTCCGCGTATACCCTGGTTATTATGCTGGGCCGGTAATCCTTCAGTGAAGAGATACTGGGCAATCCATTCACAAGAGAATAGATGAACCCCACCCCTGTCAGGATTATCAGGAGAACTGAAATGGAGATCCAGAGAAAGACTTTTTTTCCAGTTCCTCTTTTTTTTGGCCTTTTTTTCCTTATGCTTTTCAGCGTTCTCTGCTCATTATTTATCATTCTTCTTCATCACTTTTTTCGTCTTTTTCGTCGTCTTCTTCTTTGCTGACATGCTTTTTCTCTCCCATCTTTACTACCCAGATGCTTATTTCGTAGAGGAGCATAAGGGGCAGGGCCATCAACCCCTGCGTCACAACGTCCGGAGGGGTAAACAGGGCGGCGACAACGAACACCAGGAGAATCGCGTATTTTCTCTTCTTTCTCAGGGTCCGTGAATTTACCATCCCTATCTTCGCCAGAAAAAACATAAAGATGGGAAGCTCAAAGATAACTCCAAACGCGATAAGGAGCTTCATGGCGAAAGAAAGGTACTCCCGCAGGGAAAGCATGGGTCTTATAACATCATTTCCGAAACCGACAAAGAATTTAAAGCCGAACGGGAAGACAACATAGTACGCGAACAGGGAACCTCCTAAAAAAAATATGGTGGAAAATATAACAAAAGGCGCAACATGTTTCTTTTCGGATTTATAGAGGCCCGGTGATACAAAGTTCCATATCTGGTATAGAATATATGGACTTGCAAGAAAAATGGATGCAAAAAAAGATACCTTGAGATAGGTAAAAAATGCCTCCGGAAGACTGGTAAATATCATGGAGCTGTTATCGGGAAGCACTGCAATGAGAGGAAGAATCAGGATCTTAAATAACTTTTCCTTGAAGAAATAGCATATAATGAAACTGGCGCCAATTGCGATCAGTACGCGCGTCAGCCTGGTCTTCAACTCCTCCAGGTGGAGTGTAAACGGCATTTTTTCATCTGTTTGATCGGTCACGTCACAGCCTTATAGTGGTGGATATCGTTCTGATTTTACACTGAATGGATGGTTGCGAGCAAATTGAAATCACAGCGGATTATTCCGAGCTCTTATCTTCTGTCTCCGCAGTCTTGTCCTGGGCCTTCCGTTTGTTGCTCTCAGCCTCTTCCTTCTTTCGTCCATAGAGAACAGAATCCTTGAAATCGTCCACTTCATCCTTGATCTGGTCCACATTGAGGCTGTCCTTTACATCATCAGTGGCATGGCGGAACTCCGCGAGACCTTTGCCGAGAGATTTTGCCAGATCGGGCAGTTTTTTCGGCCCGATAATAATCAGGGCGACAACAAGTATAACTATCAATTCCGGCATTCCAATGCCAAACATAACCTCACCATTATTCCAGGAAATTCCATCTATAATATATTATTGTGTGAATCTTTGTCAATCTGAAATCAGGCCTGGTATGGTTTGCAACTTATATGGTTATATGATAAAAATTTGTCGGGTTTCCGCGGATTAGTGTCTGTGCGGAAATGAAATTTTCAAAGATGGAGCATGATCAGTTTCCACGTAGACAGGAGGGATACAACGGTGAAGATAACGAAGGAAGAGGTGAGGCATGTCGCCCACCTTGCCAGGATGAACTTCAGTGAAGATGAAGAGGGAAAGTTAACCTCCCAGCTCAACAGCATACTGATGTATA
>JAFDAR010000225.1 GCA_019313735.1 Deltaproteobacteria bacterium
GGGCAGCGACGGCTTGAAGGTTAATGTCGGGCTTGTGGATACCAGGCAAGAAAAATTATCCAAAAGCTGGGTAAAGATCTTTGCGATGCAGCAGGAAGGTTATACTCAGCAAATTACCCGTGCAGCGCGCAGATATTTAGCCCGCGCCGGTGGTGAAATGCCCAAAGGATCCAAACTTCGCAAGCATATGTTTTTAAGAAAAGGGACGACAACATTCAAAACACCGGCCCGCCCGATTATAGATCCATTTTATTTAAAGTGGCATCGACTTTCGTCGATGCGGATTGAGGCAAACTTCGACAAGAAAATGAGAGGCGAACGGATATGAAAACCCTCATCCAGGCCATACAAACCGCCCTGCGAAACGCCGCCGAGCTGTCATATATCACCGACGCGAATATCTTTATCACGCCGGATGAGAACCTGCTCCCGATCGAGATGGGCTTCCCGGCCATCGGGTTGAAGGATGGGCTAATCAATTTCCTTATAGAGGAAGGCGCGGATTGGGAAAGCAATTACGCCGTGGATATCATCATATATCAGCTCCTGAAATCCGGCGATGTTTCGGTAATGGGACAGACGGAGCCAAAAGTCTATGGTGTTCTGGAGATTGCGGATGACATACATAAAGCGCTTTATGACAACAAATTGTCAATTGCAGGCATGGAAGTTGCCCTGCCCTCCGAAGAGGGTCCCCTCGAATGGATGGAGAGTAGCGATATAAGCATCGTGAAAAAAAGAATCACATATCAATATAAAAAACTGGAGGTGAATCCATGAAAGTAATCTACACCGATCCCAACGGCGCGGCGGGTACGTACCACCCAAAGCTGGGATATCTCAAATCCGGAAAGCCGTTTGAACTTTCCGCAGATGTGGCCGGGGAATATATCAAATCCGGCCTCCTAACCAAAATCGAAAAAAAGAAAGCGGAGGTAAAAGATAATGGGAAATCCATTGACAGGTAGAGAAATACTGGTCGGGTTGAAAAAAGCCGCGACCTGGCGAACGGCTGTGGCGTGCGACGCGAATGATGGGATTCTGATCCTGTCGGAATCATTTAAGCAGACCATCGAGCAAATCGATGATGATTCCGCGGGCTTGGCATTCCTGCAGCGTACGGATCAGGGGAAAATAACGGCCGGCGGCGGGCTGGAAGCCTACATGCGTTACGAGGGGCTGGATGTTCTCCTCGCGCTTATAATGGGCACAGCGGGCGTACCCGCTGTGCAGGGGGCAACGGCCGCGTACACAAACAGCTATGTGATGGCCAACAATCTGTCAGGTCTGTTCGCGACCCTGGCCATGCTGAAGAAGTCGGACAAGGTCTTTGAATATCCGTCTGTCAAGTTCCATCAATTTGGCCTTTCCGGAGAGATGAATGCCCCGGTAAAGATCACGGCGGAGGGCATCGCGAATTTGCTGGAGCTTGCATCCGTGACCAACACGGCGGCCACGTCAGCGAATATCACATATCCGGATAAGGGCAACCGAATCATCATGAACAAAGACGCTCATTTCTGGTTCAACGACGAATCGGGCGACGCGCTGGATAGCACCGATGCCATATTTCCATCCGGTTTTGAGCTGTCCTTCAACCGCCCAATGGAAGCGGATCTGAAAGCTGGTAACGAAGATGTGGATGAACCAATCGAAGAGAGCTTCCCGGAGATCACGCTGACACTAAACTTCCCCCGGTACAACGACGCGAACGACGCATTCTTCACCGACTGGGAGGCGATGACCCGGAAAAAATTGGAGATCTACTTCAAGGGTGCGCTCATCGAAGAGACGTACTATTATGAATTCCGGCTTTCGTTTCCGAATCTGAAAGTCATCGATCCCGAGGCGGCGATCTCTGGTCCCGGTAAAATCCCCGTCAGCCTGAGTTTCAAAGTTCTTGCCACGGACACCGCGCCCACCGGTATGACCGGTATCACCAAGCCATTTCAGATCGACGTGCAAAATAAACGCACCACCGATCCGCTGGCGTAACTGACAGGGGACCGTCCCAGGAATTCTCGCGCAGCGAAAACCCGGGACTGTCCCCGGATAGAAAAGGAGAACAACATGTTTATTGAAATCGTAGAAAATCAGGAAACATTTGAACTGGAGATAGGCGACTCCACATTGACGCTCAGGCGTTTCGATTCCGAGGCTTATCGGCAGATTGAGAAACGCCATACAAAAAAGCAAAAGAATCTTAGGACAGGGCAAATCTTCGCGGAAACGGACGAATATGCTGTTAATGCAGATCTCCTGGACTACATGATCATCGACTGGAAAGGCATCAAATCACCGTTAACCGCTGACGATGTCCCCTGCACCAAGGAAATGAAAAACAAGCTTCCAGGGAGCGTAAAAGTTCAAATAATTGAGGCATGCGATGCTGACTCGATCACGGATAATAAGGAAAAAAAAGAGAGCGGCGGAACCTTATAG
>JAFDAR010000226.1 GCA_019313735.1 Deltaproteobacteria bacterium
AATCGCAGTCCTGGCCCCAATTTGCTGGAGAACTCCGCCACGGCATTATGGCCCGTGGGAACAGGTGGCGTCGAATATTGCCGAGGGTCTTGTCAAGCGCGGATTGGATGTAACTCTTTTTGCAACGGGCGATTCCCTCACCAGGGCAAAGCTCGAATACATCTGCGAGCGGCCCTATGAAGAAGACAAGACCCTTGATCCAAAGGTATGGGAGTGTTTACATATTGCCCACCTGATGGAGCGTGCCGAGACATTTGACATCATCCATAACAACTATGATTTTCTGCCGCTGACCTGTTCGCGTCTGATTAACACGCCGATGGTGACGACTATCCACGGGTTCTCCTCTCCGCGCATTATCCCCGTCTTCAAAGAGTACAATGATCATAATTATTTTGTATCCATCAGCAATGCGGATCGCAGCCCGGAATTGGAGTATGTCGCCACGGTTTACAACGGCGTTAATGTGGCTGACTTTACATTGAGGGAAGCTGTGGGCGAGTATCTATTATATTTCGGCAGGATACATCCTGATAAAGGAACCCATGAGGCCATTCAGATCGCTAAAGGGTTCAACATGAGGCTCATTATTTCCGGATTTATCCAGGATCAGAGATATTATGAAGAAAAGGTGGAGCCATTTTTAAATGATGAGATTGTGTATGTTGGTAACTCCGGCCCGAAAAAAAGAGATACCCTGCTTGGTAATGCATACGCCCTGCTCCATCCCATCAGTTTTGCCGAACCCTTTGGTCTAAGTGTAGCCGAATCGATGCTTTGCGGAACGCCGGTGGTTGCCTTTAATAGAGGGTCCATGCCGGAACTGATCGTCCACGGGAAGACCGGGTTTCTGGTTGACACGGTGGATGAAGCCGTGTCCGTCTTAAAAGACGTAAGACGGATTGACCGCACATACTGCCGGAGGTGGGCCGAAAAGAATTTCAGTCAGGAAAAAATGGTCGATGATTATATTGAAGTTTACCGGAAAATAATATGTCCCCACGGGTACAAACAGTTAGATTTTTTTAACGCCGGTCACTATTAGCATCTTTTTCCCAAAATGCTTGGATTCGCTCCGAAAAGACTTTTTACGAGAGCACCAACTTTGCCGAAACAAACACGATATCATCGTACAGGAAGTCGGATGTCAGCTCGCTGAATCCTGCATGTGTCAACATAGACTCGATCTCCTCCAGGCCATAATAACTTTCATTCCAGAGCGTTTCAGCTTTGCCGCCTTTAATAGGATCCACTACTATGAACTTCCCGCCAGGTCTCAATACTCGTCGAGTCTCTTCCAATGCCTGCGGCAGATGCTGAATCTCGTGCAAAGAGTAAAGCATGATAAGAGAACCGAAAGATTTATCAAGAAAACAGAGTTTCTGTGCATCCCCGGCAGCGAGGAGCACAAGATGCGAGATGCCCCGAGTCTCCGCTTTTTCCCGGGCTGCAGTCAGATGAGATACGGAGATATCGACACCATAAATGTTGCAGCCAGATCCCGATGCAATGAAACCGATCAATCTGCCATCACCACAGGCAATATCCAGAACCGGGACCGCGTCGGCAACTGCCTCAGCGATTCTCTTATGAATTTTGGGCTCCAAGTCATCGTAGACGTTTTGTTTTCCCATCTATACTCCCGTCTCTCCGTGGTTACATCTCACTTTATCCATTCTCAATCATTCAACAATTTGTCCAGAAGTTCATCCATAGGTACTGTGGCGAAGCCCGAGGCGTAATCGGACATCCCGTAAGGTATAATCAGCTCGCCATTATGAATGATCGATCCACAGGAATAGACAACATTCGGAACATAACCTTCTCTTTCTTCCTCATTGGGTGCTAACAGAGGTTCCCTGAGTTGTCCGATGATCTTGGAAGGGTCATGCAGATCGAGCAACACGGCCCCCAGGCAGTATCTTCTCATCGGTCCCACTCCGTGGGTAATCAGCAACCAGCCCTCCCCGGTTTCAATGGGGGAGCCGCTATTGCCCAGTTGGATAAATTCCCAGGGATATCGGGGTTCCTGTATTTTCTGCGCATCGTGCCAGAAATGGATGTCATCGGAAAACATAATGTAATTGTTCACCCCGTCGGAGCGGGAGATCATGGCATATTTACCCTTAATTTTTTTCGGAAACAGGGCCAGATTTTTATTTTGGGTGTGTTCACCATAGATCGGTAATATCTTGAAATGATAAAAATCTTTTGTTTCTATGGACTTCGGCAAAATAGTATATCCGTTATACGCCGTGTATGTCGCGAAGTAGGTGACACTCCCGTCACCATTGGTAAATCTTACAAATCGCGCATCTTCGATACCATTGCTTTCATGGTCGGAGACCGGGAAAATAACGCGTTCCGATATGGCGGTGTCCAGCGAAAAACTTATTTCGTAATGGGAACTGGCCAGCCAGTTCATTACATTTATAACCTTTTCTTTGCTGTAGCTTAGTTTTATCTTTTTGCTGATTTCGGCAATACTTTCCTGTAATTCACGGTAGATAAATTTATCTCCCAGGTTATCCATAACGGCGCTGATGATATCCTTCTGGACATGCATCTCATGTAATTTTTCCAAAAAATGTTTTTTATCATATACATGGAGCTTTACGGTCTCCGGTAAATCAACAAATCTTCCGGCCGGCCGGAAGATCAGCTCATTATCCCGGGTAATTATGCCCCCCCTGAATACGATGGATGAAATATGCCCCTCCCCGATGGCCCTGAAACTCACAATGACGCGTTTCTGCCCTTCTTCGAGATTACCCTGATTCGGGTCTTCGACTATAGAAGGATTAAAAAAAGCAGCTGCCTCAATCGCGTATTCCGATGTGAAGTAGGAACCAATCAGTAATTTTCTTTCAAGAGACAACGCGTCCGGGGATATGTTAGAGTCCGATGCCAGGACGTATCTTACGGTATCAAAATTTTTCTTAAAGACTTTTGAAATATTGCGATGCCGCTTTGAAAAATCCGACAGCACCTCGTTAAGGGCTGAACTCACCTCCTGGTCGGAAAAGTCCAATACCCGCTTGATTATACTTCCTGCCCTGTCCTCAGAACCAGGCATGTAAAATCTGGAAATGATCCTTGTGGGGTCCGGGTAAAATTTATTCGGTAATCGGTTTACATTTAAAGCCATTGTTCCCTCGTATAGACACAGATAATCAAATGTATATTCAGCGTCAGGCGATAGGCCCAAACCTCAGGAGAGGGGTGAAAACGCGCTCAGGCATGAAATTTATGCCTGATAATCTTCGTCGTTACAGGATGGTTTCTGACGACGATTTTCAC
>JAFDAR010000227.1 GCA_019313735.1 Deltaproteobacteria bacterium
ATGAAAAAGCTAATTTTGTACAGTGTCATTTGGATTTTCCTTGCAGGTATGTTGTTTTATTCATTTCCTGCCGGCGCCGAGGACACCATGCACTACTCCCCCCGGACACCAGCCGGCGGTGGCTATATTCCTGCCGGTCATCAGTTGAACGTGGCCCTCGCCGTGGAACATGGCTCAGAGTACCTGCTCACCCGTGCTTACTACTACAATTACTATTCCACTAACTACAACGCAAATGAGAATCCAGTTAATATTTACAATACCACTACCACTGTGACAACGGGTGCGGGCGGTGACTATAGCCAAACTGTCACTAACTGATTTGAAACTATTTTAAGTCCTAAGTCAAAAAAGAGAGAAGGCCTATGAAAACCCTATCAAAACTGGTAGCTATCGCGTTTATTATGAGCGGGCTTATGGGCTGTGCCATAAGTCAGACGAAAGTGGCAAGTCCCAGTCCTACCCCTGCCATCCAGAAAGCAGGCGATCTAAAGCTCGGTATCATGGACGAGCTTGAAAAACTCAGACCGCAGATAAAAAAGGATCTTTATGTCACCGTGGGAAGCTTCATGGACAAATCCGGACAGTTTAAAGACAGTGACATGCTTCGCTATTCCAGGGCGGTGACCCAGGGCAGCCAGGATATACTGTACGATACCCTTTATACTGCCCTCGGGCCCGGCGCGGTTTTGGATCGTGATGGAGAAAATATGAGGCGCATATATGATGAATATCAAAAGAGCCACATCTATGACAAAGAGCAGAAGCAGATTGGTCTTATTCAAAGAGGCGGTCCTCAGGGAGGACTGACAGGCGCTCGTTATATGGTGACCGGATCTGTCGTCTATTATCATGTGGATCGTTACACGGGTGGAGGCGGCGTAAATGTAGATGGTATAGGGGCCAATTTCCAGACTGCGATCGCGCGAGTAGGGGTCTCCCTCCGGCTTGTGGATATGAACACCTCTGAAATTCGCTGGAGTACCCTGAAAGAGAGCGGGGTTTCGGGGACTAAAGTGGGCATTGATATCTTTCGATTCATAACCTCGAATGGGCACGAGTATCTGGTTCAAACGGAAGCAGGTTTTGCCGCCCAGATACCCGCCGATTACGCCTTACAGGACTGTCTGGCAACTGCGGTGTATGATATGGTGGCAAGTAATAAAGCTATCTTTTTAAAGGATGAAAAGAAAGAAACAGAAAAAGATAAAGCGATCTTTTTAGAAAATGTAGAGAAGCAAAAAGAGACCTTCCTGGATAAGCTGGAAAAACATGAGAAGAAGCCTTAACCTAATAAGTTTAGCAAGCACCATCTTCCTGCTTTTGACGGGGTGTACCCTGTCTCACAGCAATGTCAGGCTTTCCAATGCCGTCCCTCTTGACATAGTGCTCACCGAAAAGCTGGGGGACATTCAGAGTAAAATAGATCCGAACCTTCGTATTTGCACGGGCAGGTTCGATAACAGGACCGGGCAGTTTAAAGATCTGTCTATGCTGCGGTACTCCAATGCCTTGACACAAGGGGCTGAAGAGGTATTGTACCATGCCCTCTATATTGCCTTGGGATCGCATGCGGTGCTGGAAAGGGACAGAGAAAACCTGAAACGCATTGAAGAAGAATATAAGATGAGCTACCTGTTTGACAAAAAAGGGCGAAGGGTGGGTCTCATCCAGAGGGCAGGCCCGGAGGGTGGAATAACCGGAACAAATTTCCTGGTTTCCGGAGCCATTACCTCTTACAACGTAGCTCGATACAGCGGTGGAGGTGGAATAAATATCGATGGCATAGGGGTGAATGTTCAGCAGAGTGTTACCGAGCTGGGCGTGGAGCTCAGGTTAACAGAGATCAGTACCTCGCAAGTTGTGTGGAGCACCCGCACGCGAAGCCGTGTGTCTGGAGAAAAAGTAGGTGCCGACATGATGAGATTTATTACCGCCGGGGGCGATCAATACCTGGTCTCGCTCGAGGCAGGCGCTGCCCGGCAGATGCCCGCCTATTTTGCCTTACAGGACTGTATCGCCCAGGGCATACAGGATATGATCAGGGACAATGATATGTTTCTTGCAGCCTCCAGCGTTAAAAAAACAGGCGGTTATTGAAGAGAAATGATCGGATATATTGTGAAAGGGACTACCGGGATCCGGTATGCATGACCAGCTACCGGGCGATGGTGACACTCAGGACCACCACTTGATGCCAATATAATGAAGGAGGAAAGGTCATGGTACGACGCTGTATGGTACTAATCATAGGATTCATTGTATGCACACTTGTTTTTTCCGGATGTTCCACAAGATACGCAACCAAAAACAGTGTGGATGTCCTGGGGATAAAGTTGGCGGTGATGGAAAACGACCTGAAAGAGACCTCGGCCCAGATCAGGGATGAGGTGAAGGCCTTGCATGCTCGCGTCGAGGGCAGCTATCAGGGATCCATTGCTTCAGAGGCGTTAGCGCAGGCCAAAGTGGCAGAGCAACTGCGTAATGACACGCGCCAGTCCCTGGCGATGATGGAGGAAAAAGCCAGGAGCGTTTCCCTGGACAAGAAAGAAATCGTGCGGCTTCGCCGTGATCTCGACACGATGAGGGCCGAATCTGAGGCAAGGAATAGAAACCTGGTCCGGTTTATCCCACTGGATTTTTACGAAGGAATGATTGCATATCTGGTGGGTGTGGAAGACGATTTGACTCTGTCAACACTTGCCAATCACTGCAAGTTTCCTCTACGCAAGTTGATG
>JAFDAR010000228.1 GCA_019313735.1 Deltaproteobacteria bacterium
CGGACTCATAATTATCCCTCCTTTTGGAAGTCGATGTTCGGTAACATCGAATTATGAGTCAACGATCCTTTTTATTCACCCCCTTGGGTAACATTTAATATGAGGCAATTCGGTGGTCTCTAACTCTCTTGACTGAATGGATGGGCTGTGTTAGATTTTTCATCGTTGCACGGTGAGGATTACGATGGAATTTACGCATCTTGATGAAAATAACAGACCGAAGATGGTCGATGTAACTGCCAAGAAACCCACCCTGAGGGAGGCTGTTGCCAGCGGCAGAGTACTGATGAGGCCTGATACCGTGAGTGCTATTGAATCAGGTGGCGTTTCAAAGGGTAATGTCTATGCAACCGCTAAGATCGCGGGGATCATGGCTGCCAAGAAAACAAGTGATATTATTCCGATGTGTCACCCACTCGGGCTTACCGGGATTGACATTGATTTTTCGAGTAATATTGAAAAGGGTGAGATAGCTATTAACGCAAGGGTCAGGACCTTCAACAGAACTGGTGTGGAGATGGAGGCGATGACGGCGGTGAGCGTGGCCGCACTCACGATATATGATATGTGCAAATCCGCGGACAGGGCAATCGTGCTGTCCGATATAAAGCTGCTGGAAAAGAGCGGCGGCAAGAGCGGTACTTTTGTGAGAGAAGAATAACCGGTCATGAAAACAAATACCTATAAAACGAGAGTGGCGTTTCTCCTCCCCATTTTTCTGGATTCGCTGTTTCTCCTTGTGTTATTGGTAATCTCTATATTTGACAGGGGGGTTTCTTCTGAACCTGTGGTCCTTTCCATTATATTCATTCCTGCCCTTTATATTTTTCTTGGATCGGCCCGGCGCAGAACTACCATTGGAGATGATGGTATCAGGATAAGAAAGCTTTTCAGGAAAAAACAGCTCCGGTGGGAAGATATTACTAATGTAGATGTTATGACTTTGCATAAGAAGGTTTATCTGTTGCTGACCACCACGAGAGGATTTCACGCGTTGGCTAACTCCCATGGAGATTTTATCTCTCTTGTGAAAGATGTTGTCCGGTATGTCGATCAGGAAAAGGTCGAAGAGGGTGTCCGGAATGTTATCGATCATCCGGTAAAAAGGATGTCAGATATAGTGTCCGCGTGGATTGCGTTTGTTATTCTTCTGGGGGCGATTGTCCTGAAGATTGTCCGTTAAACTATTCATTCATATACGCCAAAGGAACGTTTCATGAACAAGCGGGAACAGGTCAGAGCGGTAATTCGTGAAGAGATTGATAAAACACCTTTTCCTCTTATAGAAGAGATTCTCGAAAAGAGGATCGACAAGGTCGTTACCATTCTTGGTTGCGGGGGAAATGGCAGGGACGGGATATATGACGAAGTCCTGTCAATGGTCGAAAAAGTCCTGATAAGGATTGCAATGAGACGCTCCAATAATGTAAAAACAGCAGCAGCCGATTTTCTCGGCATAAACAGAAACACTCTTCATTCTAAGATAAAGAAGCTGAAGATACGCTAATAACCCACTTAATAAAATCTCACCCCAATATAGAAAGAATCAAGTGGTCAGAGAAGCCTTTTGTCGGCCGGGTTGATGCTGCCCAGTATGCGGATCATGCTGTCGTGTATTTTTCCGTTTGACGCCAGTATGCCTGGGGAATCGAGACGGTAGTTGTCGCCGGAAATATCGGTTATGGTTCCGCCCGCCTCATTTACGAGGAGCCATCCGGCTGCTGTATCCCATGGATGCAGTTTGAGTTCCCAGAAACCGTCGAAGCGACCCGCCGCCGTATAGGCCAGGTCAAGCGCCGCGGATCCTGCACGGCGAATAGCCTGGGCTTCCAGGGCCATTCCATCAAAATAGTTGATGTTATTGTTCGGGTCCCTCCGTATGTCATACGGAAATCCTGTTGCCAGCAGGCTTTCCGAAATCTTCGTGGTTTTGGAAACTGAAATACTCGAACCATTCATGAATGCCCCTTCGCCCTTTTCGGTCACAAACAGTTCCTCTGATACAGGATTGTATATTACGCCTGTTATGACTTTTCCGTCTTTTTCCAAGGCAATGGAGACGCAGAAAACAGGAAATCCATGGGCGTAGTTGGTCGTTCCGTCGAGAGGATCAATTATCCATCTGTATCGGGAACCTTTCTTTATCTCAGCCGACTCCTCCGACAGTATATTGTGATCGGGGAATTTCCTGCTGATTTCCGTTATTAATATCTTTTCGGACATTTTGTCCGCCTCTGTAACGATATCGATTTCCCCTTTGTAATCTATCTCATGGTTTTTTCTAAACCTGTCTTTCAGAAGCGATCCCGCAACCCTGGCCATGGATATGGCAAATTCCCCATACTCTGTCATCGTAGTTCTCCTTGATAAGATATTGTAAGGAGACTCTTAACACGATCCTGCGAAAAAGCCGAAACAAATTCTGT